>JBKJXT010000174.1:0-3887 GCA_046716205.1 Actinomycetota bacterium | reverse complement strand
CCGTGATCACGAGGTAGCGCGTCGCGAAGTAGCTGTCCTTCATCGCCACATTGCGCAGCTCGGCAGACGCCGGCGGACTGCCGGCGGCCGCGATGATGAGGACCGCGAGGAGGGAAGTGAGACGGATCCGAGTCATGTCCTGCCGCAGATGATACGGGCCGTTCGCCCGAACGGCACGGCTTGGATGCCGCCGCTTACAATCCGGCGCGGAGGTGGATATGGCGCGCAAGGACCGTGGAAGTGTCGGAGCCGGGCTCCAGAACTGGCGGGAGTCAGAGCTCCCCGCCGTCGTGAAGCTCGGCCTGGTGATGAAGAACAACCTCAAGAAGGGCTTCACGTTCAAGGACTGCTGCGGCAACCTGGGGGAACCTGGCTGCTGAAAGCCAGCCCCACCGTCCTCCGGTCCGGAGGGCACCAGCGAGAGCCACGAGCATGATCACCCCGGTGATCACGAGCACTGACGGAGGCGCCATGGCGGACGTCCGGGAGTACAAGCTCTTCATCAACGGTGGATGGACCGACGCGGCTTCCGGCGACACGTTCGAGACGTTCAACCCGTCCGATGGATCGGTGGCCGGACGATGTTCGCGCGGCGGGCGCGAGGACATGGTCCGCGGCATCCAGGCCGCGCGCACCAGCTTCGACGCCGGATCGTGGAGCGAGATGCCACAGGCGGAGCGGTCGCGCCGCATGCTCAAGGCGTGGGAAGCGCTGTCGGCCGCCCTACCGAACCTGGCGCAGATCGAAGCCGAGGATGCTGGTCACACCCTGCGGATGGCGAACCTCTTCTCGATCGCGGTCGGCGTCGAGCACTGGCGCGCGCTGTCGGAGCTCTCCGCCGGCCTGTCGGAGTTCGAGCCGGTCCCCTACAACGACTACCCCGCGGCGCAGTGGGGCATCGTGCGCCGTGAGCCCTACGGTGTGACGGCCGCCATCACCCCGTGGAACTTCCCGTTCATCCTGATGATGTGGAAGGTCGCGCCGGCACTGGCCACCGGCAACTCGGTCGTCGTGAAGCCTGCGACCAACACGCCGCTGTCGACGCTGGAGTTCGCGCGGGTGATGCAGGAGGCCGACGTGTTCCCTCCCGGCGTGCTCAACGTGGTCCCAGGCGCCGGCGCTGCGGTCGGTGAGGAGCTCGCGTCGAACCCGATGGTGGACAAGGTCGCGTTCACGGGCTCCACGGAGGTGGGACGGCGGGTGATGGCGCTGGCTTCGGCGACGGTGAAGAAGGTCACGCTCGAGCTGGGAGGGAAGTCGGCGAACATCATCCTCGACGACGCCGACCTCGACATCACGATCCCGGGTTCGCTGTGGGCGACCTTCCTCCATCAGGGGCAGGTCTGTCATTCCGGTACGCGGCTGTTCGTGCCCGCTTCGTTGCACGACGAGGTGGTCGCGCGCCTGGTCGAGACGGCCGAGTCGCTTTCGATCGGAAGCGCGCTGGATTGGGAAAGCGACATGGGCCCACTCATCGACCGCAAACAGTTCGACACCGTCCATCGCTACGTCCAGCAGGGACTCGAAGAAGGAGCGAAGCTCGCCACCGGCGGCGAAGGCGTGGACGTCGCCGGATGCAGCGGCGGCAACTTCTACCGGCCGACGATCTTCACCGACGTCCGCAACGACATGACGATCGCGCAGGAAGAGATCTTCGGTCCCGTCCTCAGCGTCATCCGCTACGAGTCGGTCGAGGAAGCGATCGCGATGGCGAACGACTCGATCTACGGCCTGGGCGGCGGGGTGTGGTCGCGCGACATCCCCCGTGCGCTCAACGTCGCGAAGCGGATCCGCACCGGGACCGTCTGGATCAACGACTACCACCTCGTCAATGCGTACGCGCCGTTCGGTGGTTACAAGCAGTCGGGCGTCGGACGAGAGCTCGGTTCGTGGGGCCTGCGCGAGTATCAGCAGACCAAGTACATCCACGTGGATCAGGTTCCGAGCAAAGATCAGAAGTTCTGGTTGCAGATACTCGGGCTCTAGGGAACGTCGAAACGAGCGCGCAGCTCTTTCAGCGCGGTGGCGGCGGCCGATAGTGAGCGGTCGGCGCGCCCGATCTCTCGTGTGAAGGTGCCGTGCTCGCGCTCCCGAGCACTCGCATCGGTCGTGAACGACCACTGGTGGACCGCCGTCAGCGCACCGAGCTCGCGGATCACCGTGTTGAGGTATGCCGCCGAGATGGCTTCGATCACCGTTGGGGTACGTAGGTCCTCCAACGCAGCGCGCGCGTCCTCCAGAGCTCGGCGTAGGCGAGTCACCGACGCCTCGAACGTCGCGCCCAGCGCGCCTCCGGCAAAGGTTCGTTCGCCGAGAGAGCGGATCTGCGGCAACGAACGCGCGATCGTGTCCAACGCCGGGGTCGCGCCGGCCTCCCACATCACGATCGCGCGCCGGTCGTTCGCGTGGATCCGCGATCCTGCGAGGAAGACGGCGCCCGCGCCGAGGATGCCGACGACGGCGATGACGAGCGCGACGCGGCCGGGCGTGACGCGGGAGGCTTTCACGAGTGAAGGATAACCGTCGGCAGGAACCAGGCCTGTCGGTGGCGTAGTTGGGCTGGTCGGGTGATAACGAGGGGAGCTCGGATGACAAGCACGAGGGTGAAGGTTGCGCCACGCGTCGCAAGAGCAGTGGCTGTGATGCTCGTGGTCGCGCAGGCGATCGGTTCCTCAGGCGCGCACGCGTCTGGTCCTGGCGGATGGGCGGTGCAGCCAAGCGAGGTCGTCGATCAGCCGACGGTCGAGGGTCCGATCCCCCTCGGCGTCGGCGCGAGGACGGGCAAGCCGTACCGCACGTCGCTGGTGGCGATGAAAGACGGCTGGCTCGAGGAAGAGTTCTTCATCTCTGGGACTGCGCACAGCGCGCCCGCAGCCGGTACCACGGTCGCCTACAAGACGCGCATCCTGGTCCGGCGCCCGGCCGATCCGGGCGCGTTCAACGGCACGGTGTTAGTGGACTGGACGAACGTCACGGTGCCCGACGACACCGACGTCAGCTGGCTGCCGTTGCACACCACGATCATGAAGCGCGGCTTCGTCTACGTCGCCGTGGCCGCGCAGTTGCTCGCCATCGAAGCGAGCCCGCTCGCGCTCAAGCAATGGGATCCGGTGCGCTACGGATCGTTGAACCACCCGGGTGACACGTACTCCTTCGACATCTTCTCGCAAGCTGCCGAAGCCATCCTCGACCCGAAGGTGCTTGGAACGCTCCGCCCGCTCGTCGAGCGCAGGCTCGCGTTCGGCGCGTCGCAGTCCGGCGGCCGCCTGCACACCTACATCAACGCGTGGCAGGAGAAGTACGGGATCTTCGACGGGTTCACACCGCAGGTATCCGGTTCAAGCGGCGTGCGACGCGACCTCGTGCCCGTCTTGTGGTTCAACAGCTCCTCGGAGATCGGCGGGACCCAGGTTCCGCCCGACGACGGGCTCTTCCGACTGTGGGAGATCGCCGGTCCTGCACATACGACCAACGAATACAGCACCTACGAGAACAACACCTACATCTACTCGCACAGCAACGGGCTATCCGGCGACCTGTACGACGAAGAGGTCGCGAGCGGGTGGGGATACCAACTGACCCCCGGCACCTGCAACGCGCGCAACTACTACAACCTCGGTCCGGTTGCGAGCGCTGCGCTCGTCGCGCTAGACGATTGGGTGCGCAGCGGCGTCGCACCCGCGCCGATGCCGCGGGCCGCGCGCGCAGGCGGCGCGCGCCTGCACGACGAGCACGGCAACGTACTCGGTGGAGTTCGCAGCCCGCTGGTCGACGTCCCGGTGGCGAGCTACTACGGCGGAGCCGCTTCGTTGCAGACACCCTGCAGCCAGGTCGGCGGCCGTCTGCCACTCACCGGAACGACGGAGGTCTTCAGCGCGGAGAAGCTG
>JBKJXT010000173.1:0-2568 GCA_046716205.1 Actinomycetota bacterium | reverse complement strand
CTCACCGCCCACGCCCGCCGACGCGTCCTCCACCTCGACCGATCTTGGCCCTGGGCCAATGCCCGGCAGTTAAGCGGAGACGCCGCAGGTCAAATCGGTGGCATCGGTCATGGCCGGCCCGTCGCGGTGGTCTGGCGTATCGGTTAACGTCCCTGCGTGGCTGGGCTGTTGAGCGGATTTGGAACGGGACCCCCGGTGGAAGCATGGAGAACGACCAAGTAATCCTGCTTCGGGGGTCCCGTTGCTCAGCAAGTGTGCCATCTCGGTGTTCACGCGCACCATCACGACTGCCCGCGGCCTGTATGCTCCCGGCCATCTGGGGGAGTTGACGCAGTACGTGCCCTTCGAGCTCGTGGAGGACGTGCTGGATCAGACCCGTCGGGTCCAGCAGCGGCTGCGGCTGCTCCCCTCGCGGGTGGGGGTCTACTTCGTGCTGGCTCTGGCGCTCTTCCCATCGCTGGGGTACGCGCGAGTCTGGGGGAAGCTCATCGCAGGTCTACCCACTGACCTGCGCCTCTTCCCTTCGGAGCGTGCACTGGGAGAGGTCCGGCGCCGCTTGGGGCCTACCCCTTTCAAAATCCTGTTCGAGATTCTGGCCGGACCCCTGGCTCTACCTCAGGCTCCCGGGGTGCGCTACCGACACTGGCGAACCGTGGCCTTCGACGGGTGCAGCTCGATCAAGACGCCCGACCGGCCGAGCCTGCGCGCGGTGCTGGGGAAGTCCCGCAACCAGCAGGGGGATGCCGGCTATCCGGCACTTCGCTTGACGGTGCTCTGCGAGACGGGCACGCGAGGCTTGCTCGCTGCGGCTTTCGGGCCCTGCTCGGTGGGTGAACTGGCCTCCGCCACCACCCTGCTGCCGGCGCTGAGCCCGCAGATGCTGCTACTGGCCGACCGAGGATTCGACTCCGACGCGTTCCTCAGCGCGGTGTCCGCCACGGGGGCCCAGTACCTGATCCGCCTCCGCTCCAGCCGCCGCCCGCTCATCGAGAAGGTCCTGCCCGACGGCTCCTACCTCACTCATCTCGACGGCCGGTCCGTGCGGATCATCGATGCCACGGTCACTGCCACGTGCGCCGACGGCCAGCAGATCGGCGACTCCTACCTGTTGGCCACAAGTCTGCTCGATCCCCTCAGCGATCCGGCCGCCACACTCGTCCGTCTCTATCACGAACGGTGGGAGGTCGAGTCTGCCTTTTACGCCCTGCGGCACACCCTGCAAGCAGGGCTGGTCCTGCGTTCCTGCGATCCGATCGGCCTGGAGCAGGAGATGTGGGCCAGCCTGATCGTCTATCAACTGCTCCGCCGGGCGATAACGGACGCGGCCATGGGAGGCGATGGGGCAGACCCTGACCGGATGAGCTTCACCGTGGCCCTGGAGAGCGCCCGCGACCAGGTGGCCCTGGCCTCCGGCATCGAGTACACCGGTCTCACCACCGACGGCACGATCGGCGCCGCTGTGCTGAGATCCCCCATGCCCCCGCGGCGCCTGCGCGTCAGCGCGCGGAAAGTCAAGTGCAGCACCTCGCGCTATGCGTCCCGGACCGATGATGAACGCGCCACAACGTGCATGAGCGTCACGCACCTGGCCATCGACATCCACGACGGACACGTCCCCTTCGCCGCCACTTCCACCCCACCCGCGGGCAGTCCGCCACCCACCAGTAACCGCGGCCGCAAGGAACAGATCATCCAACTGATGCAGACCACCCCCGGCCACTCCTGGACGGCCCGCGAGATCGCCTACACGCTGGGCCTTGTGAAGCACAAAACCATCGCCGGCCAACTGTGTCAGTGGGCCCTCGACGGCGTCGTGGAGCGCACCGCCCCCGGTGCTTACACCCTCACGTCCGCCTGGAGCGACCCCGCACACCCCGGACGAGCCGGACATACCGCTAAAGAGCGCACCCTCAAGCTACTGCGCACGGATCCAGGCCGTTCGTGGAAGGCCCGTGAGATCCACCTTGCCCTGGAGTTCCCCGGATCTCGCTACCGCAGCCTGGTCAACGAGCTCTGCCGCTGGGCCAATCGCGGCGTCCTCGAGCGAGTCGGCCCCGGCAACTACACACTCCCCAAGCCCCCACCCGTGCAAGCGACTTGACTGGCGACCGAATCCCTTAACTGCCGGGCATTGGCCCAGGGCCAGGTCCGTTCGATGCGCAGGTGGCGGCGGCGTGCGTGGTGGGCGAGGCGGGCGGGCAGGTGGTAGAGGCGGAAGCGCATCGTGTCCGGCTCGGCGTCGGCGAGGTCCGCCTGGTCGTGGAGGGTCAGCAGCCGCAGCCAGGCGTCGAGATCGGCGGCGAGGTTCGCGGCGAGCATCCAGCTCGCGTTCGTTTCCCAGGACTTGGACGGCAGGTTCGCCAGTCCCATCGCCTTGTTGGTGCGCACGCGGTCTTCGACCTCGGCGTGATCGCGGTGGAGGACGTCGAGGAACTGCACTTGGTGGGTGCCGGCGATGTGGCCCATGTGCCGGATGTTCGTTGCGGTGACCGAGTAGCGCCAGCCGGTCTTCTGCTCGAACGCGGTCAGCTTCCCCAGGTGCCGACGGGAGGGCTTGACGCGGCGGAC
>JBKJXT010000172.1:0-4225 GCA_046716205.1 Actinomycetota bacterium | reverse complement strand
GATCCATTGAAATCTGAGTTTCCCTTTCTTATCGACCGGACCCGTATACCACGTGCCCCTGATATCGCCATCTGGGTACGCAACCGCGAGGCTAAGGTACGTGCCGGCGATCGTTCCGATGGCCGCGATCATCGACGACGCTCGACCGCCGCAACCGGGTTGTATTGACAGCGACAGGGGCAGGTCCCCTAGGGAACTTGAAGAAAGCGACTGGTGTGTCTCAGGGCTCGGAGACGCCTTTGTGGCTGAAGGGTGTCGCGCCTCTTCCTTCTGCGAACCAGCAGTAAGTTCTCTCCCGTCGGTAGGACTTCGGACTTCCTGGGTTGATGGCTGGCGCTCGGGGCCCAGCAGCCGAACCCCCGCAGACAACGACGAAGCTGCGAGAGTGCACCCGATACTCGCGATGAGGATCCGCTCTCGCATCCTCATGGGATCAATAGCTCGCAACGAAGACATCCTTGATGTGGTTGCTGTCACTCGAGACCAGGTCGCTCGCGTTCGACTCGAATGCAACTCGCCCACCATCCGCAGAGATCGCGGGCCACGCACTGTCGCCATTGGGTGCCGCTCCGTCGAGCGCGATCGAAAGCTGGTCCGTGTGACCCCTCAACAGGTCGCGCACGAAAACATCAGGGAAGAAGTTCGTGTCCGCTGGGTCAAGATTTGCTGCGATCGACTCGAACGCGACGTAGCGGCCGTCGACCGAAATCGCTGGTCGTCCGCTCCACCCGTCGCCAGGCGTGCCATCGTCGTTCACCGAAGCAAGTGATGTTTGGCCCGTGACCCGGTCATGGACGAAGACGTCCATGTGCGTGTTGATGCTTCGAAGGTCCAGATTGATCGCGGCGGATTCGAAGGCTACGTACCGACCGTCTCCGGAGATCGACATGTACAGGCTGCCCCCACCAAAGGCCTGCGAACCGTCTGAGGTGAGAGACACTCGCTCAGTCGTGTCGTGGCTGCGATCGCGAACGAACACATCGAAATGAGCGTTGGTGTCACCGAGGACCAGGTTGAAGGCATACGATTTGAACGCGACGTAGCGACCGTCGCCGGATAGAACAGGCGCTTCGCTCTGACCTCCCAACGCCTGAATCCCATTAGAATCGACTGAAACAAGGTCAGTCAGTCCTGTCATGCGATCATGTACGAAGATGTCGAGGTCGAGGTTTGTATCCCCCGAGACCAGGTTCGAGGCCCCGGACTGGAAAGCAACATATCTTCCATCCGAGGACATGAATGGAGAATGACTAGGACCATTGCCCTCGCCGCCATTGGACCTTACCGAAACCCGCGTCGTCGCACCCGTAACGCGGTCGTGAACGAAGATGTCTGACGTTGCGTTCATGTCACCCGCAACCAGACCGGACAACGAGGAATGGAAGGCAACAAGTCTACCCTCCTCTGAGATCGAGGTTCCTGAATCCGGGGGATCGAGCGGTGCGACCTCGTCGCGGGGTACGGTCCCTTCCTCCCCTGCCGACGAAACTGAGACCCGTTCGGTGATCCCTGACTCCAGATCGTGCACGAAAACGTCGGGATGGCCGTTATTGTCGTTGGCAACGATGTCGGAAGCCGCAGAGCGGAAGACCACGGCGCGCCCATTGGCGGAGATGGATGATGCACGGCTCTCCCCGATTCCCTCTGCACCTGCTGAAGTCACGGAGGCTCGTCTGACGCTGTATCCCGGCGGTGCGGAAGCCAGCGATGGGTGCGGGGCGAGCGCCAGGAGCGCCCCCGCTGCGACCGTCGCAGCCCCGAAAGTCCTCCATCGCTTTCCCAGCGCAGATCGTTCGCGATTCTGCATCATGACCCTCCTCACTCAGGGTGCCGCCTGTGGAGGGCGGCTCACAGACCTAACTACGCGCGAGACCGGGTCAGGTTTCGGCCTTGGCGCGCCGTCACGTGTCCCCGAATGGGCACGGGGTTGATGTCGGAACGGGGATTACTCCAGGCAGGGTCGCGGTCTTAGTCTTGCCTCCAGTGCTGGGTGCACGGGAGGGCAAAGGAATCGTGTGTCGACGTTCGCTGCGAGCTTTCCACTGACGCAGAAGAGCCACGTGATTACCGGCGTCCTCGTCCCCATGCGGCGCGACGCGGAAGTTGTTGCGCTCCCAGAGACCTTACCTCTTGCCCTGGGCGCCGAGGTGGAGATTGAGGTTTCCCCCTTTCTCGATGCGATCGTCATGAAGACTCAGGTGCAAGGCGGCGAGGCGGCGATCCTTGCGCTGCGACGTGATGGTGGATCGGTGCGGCGCGCTCTGTCGCGGGCCGGCCTCGAAGATCTCTGGATTGGGATAGCGATGCCTCAAGCTCTCACCTCCCACGCGATGAAGGTGGCTGTTGAGGAGGCGCGTGCGGCAGTGACGATAGGATCCCAGTTGTGGGTCGAACCTCGGGTCGTTCTCTACGAGGATGTTCTCCCCTTTTCGGCGCTACTGCACGTTCCACCTTTGCTTGCTCGGCTTGTCAACGTACTCCGGCCGGTGATAGTCCACGACCAGCGCCGGCGCACTCAACTGATGAGAACGCTCGCCGTGGTCGTTGATGCCCCGAATTCAACTGCTGCTGCCAAGACTCTTGGGATCCATCGTCACACGCTGGAGTACAGACTGCGACAACTGGAATCAATCACTGGTCGCTCTCTTCGAGCTGGTTCTGACAGGTTCCTAATCGAGGTTGCGCTCGCGGCTTGTCGACTGACGGAGGAGTTCAGGTGTCTTGTCACTTGAGCCAAGTTAATCACAGAACCCCCCTTCGGTGAGCGATGGCCACCGCTTCCGCCCGCGTGCGTACACCGAGCTTCCGGTAGATATCCTTAACGTATGTCCTCACTGTTTCGAGGGTGAGTCCAGTGATGCCCGCAATCTCTTTGTTGGAGCTACCTCTCGCCAGTAGTTGGAGCACCGACAACTCCGTGGGCCGGAGAGACTCGAGACCTGATGTTCTCAGTCGAGAGGCCCAGTCGATTACATGCCCAGCCACCTTCGGGTCTATCAGGCTCTCTCCCCTCGCCACCGCACGGATCGCGCGCTTCAACTCCGAGGATTCAACGTCCTTCACAACGTATGCCTTTGCACCCGCTGACAGGGATTGGAAAACGATCTCGTGATCCACGAAACCAGAGAGCATGACGACCCGTGATCGGGCGCTGCCCTCAGCGAGCTTTCGGCAAATGTGAGCACCGTCTGTGTCGGGGAGTTGATAGTCGAGCACGACGACGTCGGGATCGAGCTTCGTCACCAACGCGATAGCTTCCTGACCGTTCCGGGCAATGCCAACGACGCCGATGTCCTCCTCTCGCTCTAGCAATGCGATCAATCCCTCGAGCACCAATTCATGGTCGTCCACGAGGAGCACCGACACGCTCATTCGTGGTTGCGGGGCAGGGGAGCGGTCCTCGCTCTCCGGCCTGGCGCGCAGTGCACGGTTCCACGGATAAGTAACCCCCGGGGTTCGGCTGTAAGCACGCGGAAAGTCCCCCCCACTTCTTCTAATGATCTTGCCATCATGCGCAAACCGAAATGTGCCGCCGATCGCCAGTCGGGAATTTGTCGCTGGTCGATGCCGACGCCGTCATCCCTAATCGTCAGTTCTACAGTCCCGGTGCTGGCAGTCAGGATCACGACGACGCCGGTCGCGCGAGCATGTCGTGCCACGTTCACCAGAGCTTCGTGAGCCATCCGATAGAGGGCACTCCGCGCGTCTTCGGACAATCTCGGGATTTCACCTTCCACCCGGAACTCGGCGGGGATACCAGCCGTTCGGGAAAAGTGAATCGCAAGGGCCCGCAGGGCTGGAACGAAGCCCTGCGATTCAACATGCATGAAGGAGAGAGCGTAGACGGCGCTGCGGACGTCTGACACACCGCTCGAAGCGATCGCGCGAATCTCGGACAGTTTCGTGACCAGTGCCGGGTCGTTCACCTCGGCGATGGCGTCTTGGAGCTTTAACCCGATGCCGTAGAACGTCTGGCCCACTGTGTCGTGCAGATCTCTCGCCATGCGTTCACGTTCAGCGGCCAACACAAGCTGCCTCAACCTATGCTCGGATGTTCTCCGAAGCTTCGTCCGCAGTGCGACGATACCCAAGCCAGACGCGGCGACACGGATGAGCTCTAGCGAACCCTGATCGAGATCCCCCGTACAACGCACCCATAGGATCCCCGCAACCCTCTTTGCCATCGACACCGGAAAGGCGAGTTCTCCACCGGTCGCGACCGGAT
>JBKJXT010000171.1:0-7272 GCA_046716205.1 Actinomycetota bacterium | reverse complement strand
GTGTGGACCCTTGCCTGCGACGTGGAGATCAACGACGACCTGGCCGCGCTCGAGCTGCCCCGCGATCCGGTTACCCCGCAGTCTCTGGGCTTGGAGCCGGGGCGCTTCGCCGAGGAGTACTTCCACGCGTTGCAGGAGGAGCCAGAGCATCAGAGCGCGCCCGACGACCAAGGCACGCGCGGGCCGCAGGAGTGCGGCAGCGGTGCCGACGGCGTGCCGCGTGGCACCGAGGAGCCGGGCCAGGCCGCGATGGGCCCCCAGACGGCGAACCTGCTGCGGTGTCAGACGGCGAGCGAGATCCTGCGCCAGGCGGGCAAGGATCCGGGAAGCGTTCCGCTCGGACTCGCGCGATGGGCCCAGAACCTCCTGCAGCCGCAGGTCGACTGGCGCAAGCTGCTGGCGGCCGAGATCCGCGAAGGCGTGTCCAACGTCAGCGGCATGGTCGACTACTCCTACAGCCGCCCGGCGCGCCGTCAATCGATCACCGCCGACGTCGTGCTCCCGTCACTTCGCAAGCCGGTCCCACACGTCGCGGTCGTGTGCGACACGAGCGGCTCGATGGGCGATCGCGAGCTCACGCTCGTGCTGAGCGAGGTCGAGGGGATCCTTCGCCACGTCGGTCTCGGCCGCGACGGCGTGCGGGTCCTCTCGTGCGATGCCACCGTCAGCGCGGTCCAGAAGGTGACGAGCGTCCGTCAGGTTGAGTTGTTCGGCGGCGGCGGCACGAACATGGGCGAGGGCATCCGCGCGGCGGTGGAGGCACGCCCACGGCCGCAGGTCGTGATCGTGCTGACCGACGGCCACACGCCCTGGCCGTCCACCGCGCCGAAGGGCGCGCGTGTCGTCGTCGGTTTGATCGGGGAGGGCGCGCCGGAACCACCGCGATGGGCGCGCGTGGTGCGCATCGAAGAGGTGGCCTGATCGAGGAGGACGGGGATCGGGCGCGCGCGGTGGTCGCCTCGGCGTCGATCGAGCACGGGCGCGGATGGCGCATCGTCGACCTCCAGCTCGAGGACCTGCGATGACGCGCGACCTCTACGCGGGGCACCCGGCGCGGGTGGCGACGATCGAGTGCGCGCCGGGTGCGCGCCACCAGATCGTGTGGAACCGCGGCGAGGTGATCCTCGAGAACCACGATGTGAGTGCCGAGCTAGCGATGGAAGCGCTCGGCGGCGAGCTTCCGATGTGTCTGGAGCTGCACCGTGCCTACGCCGCAGGCATCGGCGATCCGCACGTGCTGAGGAGCGCGTGCACGACCCCGTCCGCGCGCATCGATCTGATCGAGATGCGGGAAGAGGCCAGGCGCCACCCGATCTCGCCGTGGGTAGGACTCGTCGGTCCGGCGACTTCGTCGCTGTCAACGGCCGTGCGTAAGGCGAGGACGGCCCATTCCTACTGGTGGTGGACCGCGGTGGTGGCGAACCTGCCGATGCAGCTCAAGCGCGGCTTCGTGGTCGATACCGTGGCCGCGATCGAGGACGACTGGCGCGAGGGCGGCGAACCCCGCGACTTCGACTACGACGAGCTACTGCGAGCCCAGGTCACGCATCCTGCCAGCGTCAGCTTGCGCTCCTGGGTGGCGCGGGACGATCTGTATGGAGCGGTCACGGTAAGCACGCGTCTCGCGAAGCCCGGGTCGGGGTCGGTTGTGACGTCGTGGCCGACTGCTCTTGAGATCACGCTTCCGCTGTCGTGGTTCGCCGATGTGTGGGCGCGCGGGATCCTGGGCTGCATCGACGACTGCTTCGTCGTGGATCTGATAGAGGTGCGTGCGCCGCACGAGCTGGTCGTCAACGCGATCAGGTGGCAGCGCACCCGCGGGACCGTCGAGCCGGTGGTTGCTCCGGCGATCGCGCGGCTCTCGTCCCATGGATGGACCCTTGTCTGGGCTGGATCGTGAAGGACGTCTTCGACGGGCACGAGGCGCGCACCGTCTCGATCGACGACGAGGGCGCGCGACACCGCATCACGTGGCGGCACGGCGCGCTGTACCTGCTCGACCACGACCTGGAGGACGAGCGCGCGCTGGGCGCGCTCGGGGGCGTTCGTCCCGTGTGCGTCGAGATCGCCGACGCCTGGACCGAGGCGCTCGCCGACGTCGAGATCCTCACCCTGGTGTGCGCTCGGTGGAACCCGCGCGCGGATCTGGGCAGCGTCCGCGCGATGGCGCGCTCGTCTCGGGCGCGCGTCCCGATGGTGGAGCGATGGCCGAACGCGACCGACGCGCTGTACCGGCGCAAGCTGATCGCCAACCTGCCGGCCGCGCTGCGGATCGCCTACGTCGTAACGGCGGTCGATGCGATCGAGCGCGCCTGGCTCGCCGGCGCGCGACACGACGCGCGTGCCTTCCGCGACCTCGAGGCGATCGCGCTGCGCCACATGCCCCGGGGCTCAGAGATCTTCCGGGCGCGCGTCGCAACCGCGATCGAGCCGGCGCCCCGCGTCACCGACGATCGCTCGGGCTTGGAGCTCGTGTTGCCGGTGCGGTGGCTCGCGGATGTGTGGGCGCGCAAGCTGCAGCGCGCAGAGGACGGCGGGCTCGTCGTGGAGGTGCTCGCGCGCCAAGGTGGCGGGCGCTACGTGGTGCGCTCGCTGAGGTGGGAGGCGGGACGTCCGGCGTTCGTGACCGCGAACGCGCGCCCCTCCAGCCGCTGGCCGTACTAAAGGGACCTACTGCTGGGAGGCCACCGCAGCGGACGCCAGCACGCGAGCTCGCCACTCGGGGCTGAGGCTCGCGGCGAACCGATCCAGTGCGGCGCGCGCCCGAGCCGCGGCGACTTCGGCCTGCGCGTCGTCGCCGATCGCCGCGTAGCCGGCCGACAACGGTGCCGCGGCCGTCCAGATCGAACGCGCGTGACCCATCGTCTCTGCTGTGTCGAGCGCGGCGCGCAGCTCCGCGACGGCCTCTGCCCCGCGACCGAGTCCCATCAGCGCGTGGCCGAGCGCAACGCGGGCACGCGACTCGTATTTGGCGCGTCCCACCTTCGTGCATCGATCGATCGCGAGGTGAGCCGCGTCCACCGCGTCGGAGAGCCGGCCGCCGCCGAGCAGGATCTCGGCCTGGGCGGTCGCAAGCCGGGTGCCGATCAACCACTCGTGCCAGCCGCGCAGCTTCTCCGCCTCCTCGACGATCTCGGGCACGAGCCCATCGGCCGTTCCGATGTTTCCGCGAGCGATATGCCAGAACACGATGTCGACCTTGCCTTGCGCGAGACCGTTCGAGAAGGCAGCGCGCGCTGCCAGCTCGATCCCTTCCTCGTTGAGCGTCTGCGCGCCGTCGTAGTCGCCGAGCTCGGCGAGGGTGCCTGCCCACGAGTTGATCGTTCGGCTCGTCAGTCTGGGGACCAGTTCCATCTCGCGCCCGCGATCGACGACGTCGGCGAACCACGTCAGTGCTTCCTCGTGCCGGTCGTTCGCCGTCAGAGAGATCCCGACCTGCGCACCACTCGAGAGGGTCACCTCAACGTTATGCAGCGCGATGCCCTCGCGATAGGCCTCCATGTTCATGTTCAAGGCTTCCTGCGCGTTGCCGAGCCAGTAGTGGGAGAGACCGAGGAGTGCTCGGACGACGGCGCGAGAATCGGGCCGCGCGTCGCGAGGCCACTCGTGGAGCGCCCGTGCTCCGATATCAACAACTTCCTTGAGCCGGCCTTGCATCGCCGCCGCCTCGAGAGAGAGCCCGAGGGACGCGGCATGAAGCTCCGGGTCGCCGATCTCACTTGCGAGCATCTCGCACTCCGCGGCGATCCGGAGGTGGGCCTCGGTGTCGACGAGCCAGTACGCCGCACGGCCGCGCACCAGCAACGCCTCCAGCCGCTCGCGCCCGTCGAGTCGTGGGATGATCTCATCGAGCTCTGCGACCGCGGCGTTCGTGTCGGTCGACTCGACGAGCAGCGCCGCGCGGCGACGGCGCATCGACAGGCGTCGCGGATCGTCGGGCTCGAGGAGCTCGAGCGCGTCGGCGTACAGGCGCACGGCTTCGCCCTTGGCCCAGGCGCGCGACGCGCTCTCGGCGGCCATCACGAGATACTCCACGGCGCGCTCACGGTCGCCGGCTTCTAGCCAATGGTGGGCGAGCATCGTCGCCCACTCCGCGGTGCGCTCGCCCGCGGCGTTTTCGAGGAACCGCGCGACCTCGCCGTGCCGGTCGCGACGCGTCGGACGAGGCAGCGTCGCGTACGCGACCTCGCGGATGAGGATGTGCTTGAAGGTGTACTCCGTGTCGGCTTCGATCCTGGAGATACGCTCGCGCCTGATCAGGTCGCGCGCCTCGAGCGAATCCAAGGCAGCCTCTGCCCCGCCGCCGCTGAGCCGCTCGAGCGCGCCGCGCCAGAACACCTTCCCCAGCACAGACGCGTCCAGCAGCAGTCGCCGTTCCTCCGGCGGCAGCGCATCGAGGCGGGACGCGATCAAGGCCTTCACGCTGGTTGGCAGGTCCCGTCCGACGCGCCCCTCGTTCAACGACGCCGCGAGCTCCTCGATGAACAGAGGGTTGCCCGCCGCGGCGTCGGCGACCTGGCGCGCGACCGCGGGGTCGAGCTCCGAGGTCAGCTCCTTGACCAACGAGATCGCGTCCTCGTCGGTCAGGGGCGCCAGTTGCAGTGCGGTGTAGCTCTCGAGCCCGCCGCCCCACGCTCGAGACCGCTCCAGCAATTCGGGCCGCGCGAGCGTCAGCAGCATCAGGGGCGCGTCGCGAACCCGTGCGGCGAGCGACGAGATCAGGTCCAGCAAGCTTTCGTCGGCCCAATGGATGTCCTCGAATATGAGCAGCAGCGGCTGCGAGGAGGCGAGCGTCTCGATGAAGCTGCGTGCCGCGTGGAACAGCCCCTGGCGGTCGGCCACCGCGTGCTGGGCCAGCCCGACGAGGACCGCGAGCCGCTCGGCGAGAGCATCGACGTCGGTGATCCCGAGACCTTCAAGGAACTCGTTGAGGCGCGCGCGCGCCTCGTCGGGTGGATCGGTGTCGAGGATGCCGACGACGGACTTCACCTGCTGAGCGAACGCGCCGTAGCCCAGCAGCTCGCCGTAGGGTTGGGACCGCCCGCGCACGACGCGACCACCTTGTTCTGCGATGACGGCGGCGAGCTCTTGGGACAGGCGCGTCTTGCCGATGCCAGGCTGACCGAGCACGGTCACCAGATGCGGGCGCTCCTCAGCGGTGACGCGCTTCCACAAGTTGTGGAGCTGACCGAGCACCGCGTTGCGTCCGACCAACGGGCCCGCCGACACCGGCCGCTCGGCAGGCGCCGCGATCACACCCGTCGCGCGCCATGCGGTAACAGGCTCGTCTTTGCCTTTCGCCTGCACTGCGATCGGCCCTTCGTAGGCGATCGCGTGACGGCTCGCGCGGTAGGTGGCGTCGCCGACGAGCACGCCGCTGCGTGGTGCGGCGGCTTGCAAGCGCGCTCCGACGTTCACCGCGTCCCCCATGATCGTGTGCTGACGTGCACCCTGCGGGCCGACGGGCGCGAACATCATCTCGCCGGTGTTGACGCCGATCCGCAAGGGGAGCCCGCCGAAGTCCTCGGCGTTGCGCTCCGCGCAGTCGATCATCTCGAGCGCGCACCGCACGGCGCGATCGGGATCGTCCTCGTGGGCAACCGGCGCACCGAATACCACCATGATCTGATCTCCGCTGACCGAGTCGATCGCGCCGTCGAACTGAGAGGCGATCGCGCCCAGTGCGTCCATACAGCGATCCACCAGCGAGCGCACGTCCTCGACGTCGGTGTGCTCGGACATCGACGTGAAGCCGGAGAGATCGGCAAACACGACCGTCGCCCAACGGCGCTCCTCGGTCGGCGCCACGGCCGCCGCCGGCGTCGCGTCGAGCGCGCTGCCGCAGCTGCCGCAGAACCGGAATCCGGGCGGGTTGTCGTGCGCGCACGCGGGGCACGTGGTGGCGAGGGTCGTGCCGCAGGCACCGCAGAACCGCTGCCCATCGGTCGTTGCGGCGCCGCACTGCGGACAGGCCCCTGATCCAGCGGACATGGTCGGTATCCTACGGTCGGTCCTCGCGACCTCGGGCGCTTCTGCTCGAAGGGGCCTCTGCCCGGTTCCGCCCCATCTGCCCCACAGGCCGACTTGCATGCCGCGGGCGCCGAAGCGTATAACTCCTCTTAGCACTCGGTGCCCGAGAGTGCTAGCAGTCTCGGGCGACGGTTGCTAAGACGAGGACAACGCTGGGGAGATAACAGCCCCGAGCAATCACACGAAAGGGAGGGGTGCCGATGGCCGCTAAATACATCCTCTTCGATGAGGAAGCGCGTCGGAAGCTGGAGTCGGGCATGAATCAGCTCGCCGACGCCGTCAAGGTCACGCTGGGACCGAAGGGTCGCAACGTCGTGATCGAGAAGAAGTGGGGCGCACCGACGATCACCAACGACGGTGTGTCCATCGCCAAGGAGATCGAGCTCGAGGACCCGGCCGAGAAGATCGGCGCGGAGCTCGTCAAGGAAGTAGCCAAGAAGACCAACGATGTCGCCGGTGACGGAACCACCACCGCGACGGTCCTGGCACAGGCGATGGTGCGCGAAGGGCTGCGCAACGTCACCGCCGGCTCGAACCCGATGGGCTTCAAGCGCGGGATCGAGAAGGCCGTCGACGTCGTCGTCGAGGCGATCAAGGCCGCGTCTAAGGAGATCGAGGACAAGGCCGAGATCAGCCACGTCGCCGCCATCTCGGCGAACAACGACCCCGAGATCGGGGCGATGATCGCCGAGGCCATGGACAAGGTCGGCAAGGACGGCGTCATCACCGTCGAAGAGTCGAACACCTTCGGTCTCGAGCTCGAGCTCGTCGAGGGCATGCGCTTCGACAAGGGGTACATCTCCCCGTACTTCGTGACGGACCCGGAGCGTATGGAAGCCGTCCTCGAGGACCCGTACATCCTGATCGCCAACGCGAAGATCAGCGCCGTCAAGGACCTCGTGCCGGTGCTCGAGAAGGTCATGCAGACGGGCAAGGCCGTCGTCATCCTCTCCGAGGATGTCGAAGGCGAGGCGCTCGCGACGCTGGTCGTCAACAAGATCCGCGGCACGTTCCGCTCGGTCGCCGTCAAGGCGCCCGGGTTCGGCGACCGCCGCAAGGCCATGCTGCAGGACATCGCGATCCTCACGGGTGGCCAGGTCATCTCCGAGGAAGTCGGTCTCAAGCTCGAGAACACGACCACCGACATGCGCGGCCGCGCCCGCAAGATCGTCATCACCAAGGACGAGACGACGATCATCGAGGGTGCCGGCGACCCGGAGCAGGTCAAGGGTCGCGTCAACC
>JBKJXT010000170.1:0-11431 GCA_046716205.1 Actinomycetota bacterium | reverse complement strand
CCCGTCGGAGACCTGGCTCGGTCTCATCAAGGCGATGCTCGGCCTGGACGTCACCGAGGCCCTCCCGCACATCGACGTGCCGACGATGGTGATCGTGGGGGAGCGCGACAAGCTCACTCCGACGAAGGCGGCCGAGCGCATCGCCGAGGGCATCCCCGGCGCGGAGTTCGTGCTGATGGAGGACGCCGGGCACATGGTGATGCTCGAGCGTCACGAAGAGTTCAACGCCCATCTCCGCCGGTTCTTCGCGCGCGTTCACGCCACCTCCTCGCCGTGATCACCGACGTGCCCGGCGTGCTCGTCGGGCATTGGCAGGACGCCGACGCGCTCACCGGGTGCACCGTCATCCTTCCACCCGCGCTGACGACGGGCGGCGTCTACATCCCCGGGCTGGCGCCGGCGACCCGCGAGACCGACGCGATCGCGCCTCATCGACGCGTCCAGCACGTGAACGCGATCCTGCTGACCGGCGGAAGCGCCTTCGGGCTCGGCGCCGCGAACGGCGTCATGCGCTGGCTCGAGGAACGCGACGTCGGTCACCAGACGCCTGCGGGCGTCGTTCCGATCGTCCCGACCGCGGCGATCTTCGACCTGCTCGTCGGTGACGCGCGCCGACGCCCGACGCCCGAGGATGCCTACCTCGCGTGCGAGGCAGCGGCCGACTCGACCCCGGAGGGCAACGTCGGCGCCGGCATGGGCGCCACCGTCGGCAAGGCCGCCGGGTTCCAGAAGATGTCCAAAGGCGGGCTCGGCTCGGCGTCGGTGCGGGGCGGCGAACTCGTGGTCGGCGCGCTCGCTGTGGTGAATCCCGTCGGGGATGTCGTCGAGGAGGACGGCACGGTGATCGCCGGCGCGCGGGGCGCGCCGCTGGAGCTGCCGCCTGCGGGCACGGCGACAACCTTGGTCTGCGTCGCGACCAACGCGTT
Organism: Actinomycetota bacterium; assembly: GCA_046716205.1. GTDB lineage: Bacteria > Actinomycetota > AC-67 > AC-67 > AC-67 > JBKJXT01. Next base: position 10,505 of record JBKJXT010000170.1, on the reverse strand, counting down.
GCTGGACAAGGATGCGTGTCTGGCGGCGGCGAAGCGCTCAGCAGATGGGCTTGGACGCTCGATCAGGCCTGTGCATACGATGTTCGATGGCGACGTGGTGTTCGTGCTTGCGACCGGTCCGGTGGCGTCCTCCGCCGAGGAGGTCGGGCGCGCGGGCGCAGATGCCGTCGCCGCCGCCGTCAGACGAGCGGTACGCGCCGCCGGATCGATCGAAGGGGTCCCTGCGCTCGGACGCTGGGAGGGGTAGATGAAGACGCTTCAACAGGTCGCGCGCGAAGCTTCGGCGTGCACCGCGTGCGCCCTCGCGCAGGGTCGCACCCAGGTGGTGGTTGGGAACGGCAACCCCACCGCCGACCTGATGTTCATCGGCGAGGCCCCCGGGTATCACGAGGATAAGCAAGGTATCCCGTTCGTCGGTGCCGCCGGAGGGCTTCTCACCGGGTTCTTGGAGTCGATCGGCCTCACGCGAGACAACGTGTTCGTTGCGAACGTGCTGAAGTGTCGTCCGCCGGGCAACCGAGATCCGTTGCCCTCCGAGATCGAGGCGTGCAAGCCGTGGTTGAAACAGCAGATCGAGATCGTGGACCCCAAGGTGATCTGCACGCTGGGGAACTTCGCGACGCGCCTGCTTCTGGGCGATCCCAAGGCCGCGATCTCTCGCGTGCGCGGCCGGCGCTTCGCGTGGCGCGGTCGTGTGCTTATCCCGACGTTCCACCCCGCCGCGATCCTGCACGGCGGGCGAGCCTCCAGCGCGATGAGCCAGATGGAGGACGACTTCCGGTTGCTTGCGAAGGTGCTCGAAGAGATCGGGTCCACCCCCGTCGAGGCCGACGACTCCGAGCAGCTCGGACTGTTCTGATGGTCCGGGAGACGTCCTCGGTGGAGCAAACGCGCGCGCTGGGCAAGGCGCTGGCGTCCCTGTTGCGTCCGGGCGATGTCGTGTCGCTGTCGGGGGACCTCGGCGCGGGCAAGACCGCCTTCGTGCAGGGCGCGGCCGACGCACTCGGGGTGAAGGGGCCGGTCCAGTCGCCGTCCTTCGTGCTCGTCCGGGAATACGACGGGGACGACATGCGCGTCGTGCACGCAGACGCCTACCGGCTCAGCTCTCTGCAGGAACTGATCGACCTCGGCTACGAAGACCTGTTCGCACCCGACGCGGTGCTGTTCATCGAGTGGGGCGACGCCGTTGATGCATTGCTGCCCGAAGGTCGGTTCGAGGTTCGCATCGAAGGGCAGGCCGACGATCAGCGGACGATCACGATCGAGGCACCGGCGCCGCGCCTCGCCGAGCTCGAGGCGGTAGGCGCGTGATCCTCGGGATCGAGACCTCGACCGCGGTCTCCTCCGTCGCGCTCGCATCCGCCGGCGGCGTGATCGCGCACAGCGAGACGCGCGCCGGGCGCGGACACGTCGAGTTCCTGATGCCCGCGATCGCCGACATCTTGACGCAGAACGGCGCGACCATCGCCGACGTCCGAACCGTCGCGGTCGGTATCGGCCCCGGCCTGTTCACCGGGCTGCGGGTGGGCGTCGCGACCGCCAAGACGATCGCGCAGATGCGCGGGATCGGCGTGATCGCGGTGACGAGCTTGGACAACCTCGCGCGCCAGGCGCGCGAGGTTGAGCGCGACGTCTGCGCGGTGATCGACGCCAAGCGAGGTGAGGTGTTCGCGGCCTTCTACCGCGACGGCGTGGCGATCTCGGATCCGGTCACCTGCGCACCAGCGTCGCTGCCCGACCATGCCGAGGGTCCCACGTTGTTCCTCGGCGACGCCGTGGAGGAGTACGGCTACCTGTTCGAGCACGCGGGCGAGCTGCGCAGCGCGTACCCCACCGCGCGTGCGCTGTGCGAGATCGCGCTGGAGCGGGGCGTCGCCGAGTCGCCGGCGCTGATCGAGCCGCTGTACCTGCGCAAGTCTGAGGCCGAGATCAAGTGGGAAGACCGCGGCGTGCAACCCCAGCGTCCCAACCGCGTGAAGATCGCGGGGGAGCGATGAAGCTCGAGGACGACCACACATCCTCGGCGATGCCGGTCACCCTGCAGCCGATGCGACGTAAGCATGTGCGCGAGGTGTTGACGATCGAGCGCCAGGTATATCCGCGCCCGTGGTCGGCAGCGCTGTTCTTCAGCGAGATCTCGCAGCGCACGTCGCGCCACTACGTCGTCGCGCTCCACGACAAGGACCTCGTGGGGTACGGCGGGCTCATGATCCACGCCGACGAAGGACACATCACGACGATCGCCGTCGAGCCGACCTTCCAGCACTCGGGCGTCGGCACCCGCTTGATGCTCGATCTCGTGGAGCATGCGCGGGAGCGCGACGTGCGCACACTCGCGCTGGAGGTCCGCGTCGCGAACTGGCCGGCGCAGCGGCTCTACGCGTGGTTCGGATTCCGCCCGGTGGGCGTGCGGAAGAACTATTACGCCGAGACCGGCGAGGACGCCCTGGTGATGTGGATCGAGGACGCCCGCAGCGACGAGATCGGCGCGCGGCTCGCGCGCATCCGCGCGGCGGCCCCAGGGTCGTGATCGTCCTCGGGATCGAGACCTCGTGCGATGAGACCGGTGTAGCGGTCCTCGACGACGCCGGTATCCGCTCAAACATCATCACCTCACAGATAGACCTGCACGCGCGCTTCGGCGGCGTCGTGCCCGAGATCGCGAGTCGCGCGCACGTCACCACGATCACGCCTGCGATCGATCAGGCTCTCGAGGAGGCGAAGGTGTCGGCGACCGATCTCGAGGGCATCGCGGTCACCGTCGGGCCGGGACTCATCGGGGCGCTGCTGGTGGGCGTGGCGGCGGCCAAGGCGATGGCGGGCGTCCTTGATGTGCCATTGATCGGCGTCAATCACCTCGAGGGGCATATCGAAGCGGCGTTCCTGCACGACCAGACGCTGCAGCCCCCGGTGATCGCACTCATCGTCAGCGGTGGCCACACGATGGTCACGCTGATGTCCGAGCACGGGCGCTACGAGATCCTCGGGCAGACGATCGACGATGCGGCGGGGGAAGCCTTCGACAAGATCGCGCGGTTCATGGGGTTGGGGTTCCCGGGAGGACCGGCCATCGACGCGCTCGCGCGCCGGGGCGATCCCCGTGCGCATCGGTTCCCGCGTGCGATGGCGAACGATCAGACCTACGACTTCAGCATGAGCGGCCTGAAGACGGCGGTGATCCGGTGGATCCGCCAGCAGGAGGCCGCCGCCGAAGACTTCGACGCCGCGGACCTGGCTGCGAGCGTGCAGGAGGCGATCGTCGATGTGCTTGTCGCGAAGACCGTGCGCGCCGCCACCGAACACGGCATCGACACGGTCGTGATCGCCGGCGGCGTGGCCGCGAACTCTCGGCTGCGCGCTCTCACGGTCGAACGCTGCGACAAGGCCGGGTTGCGCGCCGTCATCCCCGGCATCGCGCTGTGCACCGACAACGGCGCGATGATCGCCGCCGCCGGCGCGCGCCGCCTGGCGGCAGGGGAGCGCACGCCGCTCACGATCGGCGCGGATCCGAGCTTGCGACTGGTCACCTGAGGGCTCCGGCGGCGACCCGTTTGACTCCCTGCGCGCGCTCGTCCTATAGTCCCCTTAGCACTCGGCACGCCTGAGTGCTAACCATTGAGACCAAGGGTCGCAGGGCCCGAACGACCACACAAGGAGGGGTGTCTGATGGCTAAGGGCTTCAGCCTAGAGCCGCTCGAGGACCGGATCGTCGTCCGGCCGCTCGACGAAGAGACGCAGAAGACGGCCTCCGGGATCATCATCCCGGACACCGCGAAGGAGAAGCCGCAAGAGGGCTCCGTCGTCGCGGTTGGACCGGGCCGGTTCGACGAAGACAGCAATCGTGTCCCGATGGACGTCGCCGTCGGCGACACCGTCATCTACTCCAAGTACGGCGGTACCGAGGTCAAGGTCGAGGGAGACGATTACCTCATCCTGACCGCGCGCGACGTACTCGCGAAGGTGAAGAAGTAAGACACCGTGCATGGTGGAAGGGCGGCGGAGACGCCGCCCTTTCGCGTTGTCACAGGACGTCGGTGCGCCCGGTAGTCTGTAGCGAAGCACGGGCAGCCTGGGGAGGCATCCGCAGATGGCAGAACTAGAGATCGGTATCGGCAAGACCGGACGTCGCGCGTATGGCTTCGACGACATCTCGATCGTCCCGTCCCGACGGACGCGCGATCGCGACGACGTCGACTGCTCGTGGACGATCGACGCCTTCACCTTCGAGCTTCCGATGCTCGCAAGCGCGATGGACGGCGTGGTCTCACCGAAGTCCGCGATCGAGATCGGCAAGCTGGGTGGCCTCGCGGTGCTCAACCTCGAGGGGTTGTGGACCCGCTACGAGGACCCCGACTCCGTCTATGAAGAGATCGCGTCCCTCCCCGACGGCGCAGCGACGCACCGGATGCAGGAGATCTACCAGGAGCCCGTCAAGGAAGAGCTGATCTACCAGCGCGTCCGCGAGATCAAGGACGGCGGCGTGGTCGCTGCGGCATCGCTGACGCCCCAGAAGGTCGAGAAGTACCACAAGCTTGCCCTCGACGCGGAGCTCGACATCCTCGTCATCCAGGGGACCGTGGTGTCCGCGGAGCACGTCTCGACCCGGACCGAGCCCCTGAACCTCAAGGAATTCATCGCAGGCTACGACCTTCCGGTCATCGTCGGTGGCTGCGCCTCCTTCGAGACGGCGCTGCACCTCATGCGCACCGGCGCGGCCGGCATCCTCGTCGGAGTCGGCCCCGGTGCGGCGTGCACGACCCGCGGCGTGCTGGGCATCGGCGTCCCACAGGCCACCGCGATCGCCGACGCGGCAGGCGCACGCGACCGCCACCTCAAGGAGACCGGCCGGTACGTCCAGGTCATCGCCGACGGAGGGATGCGCACCGGCGGCGACGTCTGCAAGGCGATCGCCTGCGGCGCCGATGCCGTCATGATCGGTTCGCCGTTGACCCGCGCCGTCGAATCGCCGGGGCGTGGCTACCACTGGGGGATGGCGACCTTCCACCCCGAGCTTCCGCGCGGCGCACGCGTGAAGACAAAGACCGTGGGCACCCTCCGCGAGATCCTGCTCGGACCCGCGCCGGTCAATGACGGAACGATGAACATGTTCGGAGCCCTTCGCACCTCCATGGCCGACTGCGGGTATCAGTCGATCCGCGACTTCCAGCGTGTCGAAGTTGCCGTCAGCCCTTCGTTCCTCACCGAGGGCAAGAGCTACCAGCGCGCGCAGGGCGTGGGGATGGGCTAGCGAAACGGGTGAAACGTCTCGCCTTCCTCGCCGCGCTCGCGCTCGTCGCGAGCGCATGCGTTCCCAGCGAAGACCCTAGCAACGCCTACGGCACCGATCTCCCGTCGCCCGGCGCCTCGAAGCCGGGGTCCGCGCGCCCGCAGCCGAGCGGATCGCGCCCCGGTGGATCCTCGGGCGGAGCGTCGGCTCCCACGCAGACCTCGTCATCCGGCGGCACCGCACCGGCTGCTTCTCACTTCGACAAGGGTGGTGTCGGACAGATGGCGCGCGCGTACCTCTCGTCGTCCCGTGCGCGCAAGCTGATCGTTGAGATCGACTACGTCGCCGGCAGCGCGCCGAGCCAGAGCGCGATCGATCACCTGCGGTCGGTCCTCCGCGACGTGTGCTCCAAGCCGGACGGCGTGGAGGTTCGCCGGGACGATCAGATCCCGGCCGGCGACGGCTCGTACTCGTTCGAAGAGATCGGGCGTCTCGAAGCTCGCCATCGCGACGTGCATTCGTCGGGAAGTACGGCGTCGATGTGGATCGTGTACCTCGACGGTTCCCTCGAAGACGAGCAAGGCACGCTCGGCGTTGCCTTCCAGGCGTCCGGCGCGGCCATCTTCCCCGAGGGCATCGACACGGCGGCGACCGCCGTGGTGGCGGCCGGATCGATCGAGCGGGCCGTGATCACCCACGAGGCGGGACACCTGCTCGGGCTGATCAACCTGGTGGAGCCCTCTCGATATGACCACGAGGATCCCAAGCACCCCAAGCATTCCAAGTACGACGACTCCGTGATGTATTGGGCGATCGAGGACGTCTCTATAGCTGCGCTACTCACGGGGGGCCCGCCTGCCACCTTCGACCAGTACGATCGTGCAGACCTCAAGGCGCTCGCCGCCGGATGAACTATCCGCTCATCACCCCGGATAGCGGCCCCAAAACGACCTAGATCCGGGCGAACCCCCACACGCTGAGCGCGTTCTTCTAGTCATTCGGTGTCGCGACATTAGCACCCCCGTTCGTCCAGATTTCCGCTATCCGCGCCGATAGACAGGAAGCCAGGCTGTCGTGTGTGCAGCTGGCGTTGCATCCGGGGACGGAGCGAGCGAGGCGAGGACGGATCATGAAGCCGACGATCTTGGTGGTAGAGGACAACGTGGCAACCAGAGCATTGCTGGAAGCGACCTTGGACCTCGAGGGCTACGAGGTTCGTTCCGTCGCCGACGGAGAGAGCGCCGCCGCTGCATTGACCGGCCAGCTTCCCGCGCTGGTCATCCTCGACGTGATGATGCCCGGCATGGACGGTTTCGCGGTCCTGCGTCAGATCCGCGACACCGAACGCACGCGCGAACTCCCGGTTGTCATGCTCACCGCGATGGACGACCCGGACTCCACCTGGAAGGGCTGGCGAACCGGCTGCAACTACTACATGAATAAGCCTTTCGACCCCGAAGAACTCATCCACGTCGTTTCCGATCTCGTCCCTGGAGTAGCAGCTTGACTCACGTGACGTTCAGCCGGCCTCGCGCTCGCGCAGCGATGTCACTCATCGTTGCCGCGCTGCTCGTGGTTTCGGCTGCGCCGGCGGCTGATGCACTCGGCCGCTTGGTCAACGTCATCGTCACCTCAGCCGACGCGCAGACCGCGGGCGAACTCGTTCGCGGCGCCGGCGGCGAGGTCACCAACGAACTTCCGATCATCGACGGCGTCTCGGCGCGCATCCCCTCCAACCAGATCTCGCTCATCGGCAGCCGCGGTATGGTCTTCCCCGACCGCGCGATGTCGCTGCAAAGCTCCTCTTACACCGCGTCGCTCACCAACGCCTACCCCGCGTCGGTCGGCGCCACGACCCAGTGGGACGCCGGCAACACCGGCGCCGGTGTCACGGTCGCGCTCATCGACACGGGCGTCGCCGACGTGGCGGACCTGCAGAACCGGATCGTTGGCACGGCGAACTTCACGCGCGAGCGGAGCTTCCTGGACACCTACGGCCACGGTACGTTCCAGGCAGGACTGATCGCCGGTAACGGCGCCTCCTCGGGCGGTCGCTACGTCGGCGTGGCTCCCGAAGCCGGCATCCTGTCGGTGAAGGTCGCCGACAGCACGGGCGCGACTTCGCTCGGCCAGGTTCTCGCTGGCGTTCAGCTCGTCGACTGGTCGGCCGACCGCTTCAACGTTCGCGTGCTGCTGCTCGCGCTCGACTCCGACTCGCCGCTCCCGCCGGAGCTGGACCCGCTGTCCCGTGCCCTGCGCCGCGCCTGGTCGCACGGCATCGTCGTGGTAGTCCCGGCCGGCAACGAGGGTCCGGACGCCGGCTCGATCGCCACGCCCGGCGAGGACCCGGTCCTGCTGACCGCAGGCTCGGTCTACGACCACAACACCTCCGACGTCTCCGACGACACGGTCAGCGACTTCTCAGGCCGCGGCCCGACGCGCTGGGGCTTCGACAAGCCCGACGTCGTCGCGCCCGGCGAGCACCTGGTCTCGCTGCGCGCGCCCGGCTCGACCGTCGACGCCGAGAACCCCTCGGCGCGCGTCGAAGACGCATACTTCAAGGGTTCCGGTACCTCGATGTCGGCAGCCGTCACGGCCGGCGCGGCCGCCCTGATCACCGCCGAGCGTCCAGACTTGAGCCCCGACGAAGTCAAGGCGCTGCTGATGGCGAGCGCCAACCCGATCGAGGCGGCCGACGCGAACTCGCAGGGCGCGGGCGTCATCGACACGACCGGCGCGATCACGTTCTCGGCGGACGTGCCCGAGCTCCCTGAGGTTCCCGATATGGGACCTGCGGAGGCGCCGTTCACGCCGAAGGGACTCGACTTCGGCTGGCACTTCAGCGAAGACGCTCGCTCCTGGCTCTGGGTCGCACGCCAGTGGCAGGCGCGTCGTTGGGACGCCCGTCAGTGGGGCGACGAAGATTGGGCCGCTCGCCAGTGGCAGGCACGCCAGTGGGCCGCTCGCCAGTGGCAGGCACGCACCTGGGACGCGCGCACCTGGGACGCCCGCCGGTGGGAAGCACGCCAATGGATGGGACGCTCCTGGGCAGCCCGGACCTGGGCCGCACGCCAGTGGGAAGCGCGCCAGTGGAACGCACGCACGTGGGCCGGCCGCACCTGGGCGACCGACGAGTGGATGGCTCGCCAGTGGTCGGCACGCAGCTGGGAAGCTCGCACGTGGGACGCTCGCACGTGGGACGCTCGCCAGTGGGATGCTCGATCCTGGGACGCACGCTCCTGGGATGCGCGCACCTGGAACGACATAGACTGGGACGCACGCAGTTGGAGCAGCCGGACATGGAACAGCCGTACCTGGAACGGTCGCACGTGGAGCGGGCGGACCTGGAACGGTCGCACGTGGAACATGGACGACTGGTCGGGCCGCACATGGAACGGTCGCACGTGGTCCAGCGTGGGGTGGGCGTAGAGGCTCACGATGGGTAGAGGGAGACTCACCGGCCACACCTCCCTCCTTATCGCGTCCGTCGCAGCCGGGGGAGCGATCTGCACCGCGATCGCGGTACTCGCGTTCCCGCCGTCGCTAGACCAGGACCTGATGAGGCGGGCGCTCATCCTGCTCGCCGTCACGGCCGCCGCCGAGCTCGTCGGCATCAGGCTCAAGCATGGCGAATCCTCCGAGCTGCTGACCCTGTTCGAGCTCGCCGTCGTTGCCGACATCGTGCTGCTTCCGCCGTCGCTTGCGGTCCTCACCTCCGTCGGCGGTCTGGCGCTCGCGCTCGCGTTGCAGCGGCGCCCCGCGGTCAAGTTCGCGTTCAACCTCGGGCAGTACGCGCTCGGCGTCGTCCCAGCGGTCGCGATCTACCACGGCTTCGGCCACGGCGACTTCCTGTCCAACCAAGGCCTGGTGTCGATGGTCGCCGGCATGGCGCTGTTCACCGCGATCAACCTGCTGACGATCTCGGCGATCATCGCTGCGACGACCGACCGACCGCTGGTCGAAGTCATCGCCGAGGAGCGCGGGCTTTCCTTCGCGCTCGGCCTCGGTAACTCCGCGGTCGGCATGGTCGCGATCTCGTTGTGGCTGGAGCGCCCGGTACTGATGCCGGCGGTCCTCGCACCGGCGGTCGCCCTGCACGTTTCCTTCCGCGGGTGGATCAAGCAGAAGGAGCTCTCCCAGCAGATGCGTGAAGAGACCGACAAGCTGTCGCGCATCCTCGAGCACTCGAGCGAGGGCATCGTCCTGGCCGACGAGGACGGCAGTGTCGTGCTGTGGTCGCCGTCGATGGAAGCGATGACCGGCGTGCACGCGGGCGAGGCGATCGGCAAGGCGCTCTCGTACTTGCTGCGCGGCCGCAACGCCTTCGGGCAGCCGACCGTCGTGGACGTCGCGACCTCAGCCGAGCCCGTCGACCTCGAGATCATCGCGACCGACGGGACGGCTCGCTGGCTGCGTGTGCAGCACGGTCCCGGCTACGACGAGCGCGGGGCGATGAGCTTCGACGTCCTCGTGGTTACCGACGTGACGCGCCAGCGCGAGGTAGACCGTCTCAAGGACGACTTCTTCTCGACCGTGTCCCACGAGCTGCGCACGCCGCTCACGCCCATCAAGGGCTATGCGTCGCTGTTGCTGCGCAAGGGAGACATGCTCGACAACGACCGCCGCACCAGCGCGCTCACCACGATCGTCGAGCGCGCCGACCACATGGCGCGCCTGGTCGAGGACATGCTGCTCGCCTCACGGATGGCCACCGACTCCGAGCGCCGCCTGCCTGAGGTCGACCGCAAGCCGGTAGACGTCGGCGCGACGGCCGAGAAGGTCATGCGTTCGTTCCGCAGCGACCACCCGATGCGGGAGTTCGACCTGCACGTCGACGAAGACACCACGGCGAGCGGCGAAGCGATGCGGATCGAGCAGATCATCGCTCATCTGCTCGCGAACGCGGTGAAGTTCTCGGAGGAGGGCACACCGGTCGACGTCTCTGTCGATCGTGACGGACCCGAGGTCAAGATCTGCGTGCGGGACGAGGGACGCGGTATCCCGGCGGACAAGCACGAGGAGATCTTCCACAAGTTCAAGCGTGTCGAAGATCCGCTCGTGATGGAGACCGGCGGTGCCGGGCTGGGCCTGTTCATCGTGCGGCAGCTCGCGCTCGCGATGGGTGGGTCCGCCACGGTCGAGTCCACGCCCGGACTGGGCTCAACGTTCACCGTCACGCTTCCCGTCTCGACACAGACCCCCGGGCCCAACCCGTTCGCGCGCCGTATCGCCGACGCCAGCTAGCGATCTAGCTCGCTGCTCGCGTCGCCAACGGGCG
>JBKJXT010000169.1:0-10286 GCA_046716205.1 Actinomycetota bacterium | reverse complement strand
GTCACCCACGAGATGGGTTTCGCGCGGGAGGTGGCGGACCGCGTCGTGTTCATCGACGAGGGAGTGGTCGTGGAGCAGGGCGCGCCGGCAGATGTGATCGGCGCGCCACGCAACGAACGCACGCGGGCGTTCATGTCGCGCATCTTGTAGGAGTTGGATGCTCTTCTCGACGGATGCGGGGACCGCATCACGACTTCGGCGCGGGTCGCCGATTTGACACTGCGCGTGCCGCGTGATTCTTTCGCGCGGGTTCGTGGAACAAGCAGTTTGACTCCCTCTCGGAGGCGCGTGTATCGTCCGCCCGTCGCTGGGGAAACCCGGTGATGTGGAGGCCCGAGAAGCCAAGTATGGGACTCGCGTTTGGGGAAGGCGCGAGAACCAGAACGGCCGCTCGGGCCTTCCGTTATCCACCTATCACCCTGAGGCTCGATGATCCGCGAAGCGACACGCGACGACATCCCGCAGCTGGTGCGCCTCTGGAGAGCCCTCGAAGAGGCGCAAGCGGAGTTCCGGATCCTGCCCACGCGAGCGGACGCACAGGCTCGCGCGGTCTGGATGTTCGAGCAAGCCATCGAGACCGACGGTGACGCTGTTCTCGTGATCGATGACGACGGCGTGCTGCTGGGGATGGCGGTCGTTGAGGTCGAGCAGACGGGCCCGCACTCGCTGGCGGAGGCGGTCGTGTGCGAGCTGAGCCGCGTGGTGGTCGCGCCACAGAGCCGCGGGCAGGGGCTCGGCGCACAGCTGATCGCGGCTGCCGAGGCGTTCGGGCGAGCACGCGGCGCGAACTGGCTCTCGGCCCGGATGTTCAGCGGCAACGAGGCCGGCCGTGCGTTCTGGGTCGCGGAGGGGTTCGTGCCGCGCTACGAACAGCGCGTGCGGCCGATCGAAGACGGCCCGAGCTGATCCGGGGCCGCCGATATACTCGGCCCCGTGAGCACCACGACGCATGGCATCGATGACTACCTCGAAGCGATCTACGAGCTCCAGGAGGAGGGCGAGCGCGTCGTTCAGGCGCGCATCGCACGGCGCCTCGGCGTGACCCGGGCCAGCGTCTCCGAGCAGGTCCAGCGGATGTCGAAGATGCGCCTCATCGAGGTGGACAAGCGCGAGATCACGCTGACCGAACATGGCTTCGCGGTCGCAGAGGACGCCGTCCGCAAGCATCGGATGGCCGAGCGGTTCCTGACCGACGTCCTCAAGATGCCCTGGCATGTCGCACATCAGGAGGCGAACAGCTTCCAGTCGGGCATCACCGCCGAGATCGAGCAGCGGATGCTCGCGCTGCTTGGCGGACCGGCCACGTGTCCCCACGGCAACCCCATCCCCGGTACCGGCGCGACGCTGCCGCAAGACCTGCAGCCGCTGCGCGATTTCCAGCCCGGCGAGACCGTGGAGCTCGTGCGCCTGCTCGAGGACGTCGAGCTCGATACCGCCGCGATGCGCTACTTCGAAGAGAACGGCCTCATGCCCGGCGCGCACATCACGATCGTGGCCATCGGCCCGGACGGCACGATGTCGCTGGCGACGGGCGACAACAAGTCGAGCCTCGGCCCTACGCTGACCGACAACCTCTGGGTCCGCCCGATCCGCACCCCCGCGCGGAAGCGCGCGTGAGCAAGCCGCTCCTGTTGCTCGACGGGCATTCGCTCGCCTACCGCGCGTTCTTCGCGCTTCCGACCACGATCGTGACCTCTACCGGCCAGATCACCAACGCGGTCTACGGGTTCACGTCGATGGTCATCAAGATCCTCACCGAGCAGAAGACCGATCGCATCGGAGTCGCGTTCGATGTCGGCGCGCCGACGATACGACTCGCCGAATACACCGAGTACAAGGCCGGCCGCGCGGAAACGCCCAGCGAGTTCCGCGGGCAGGTGGACCTGATCCACGAAGTGCTGGACGTGTTGAGGATCCCGCGCTTCGGCATCCCCGGCCACGAAGCCGACGACGTCCTCGCGACGATCGCCAGGCGCGCCGAAGCCCAGGGCGAAGAGGTCGTGCTCGTCACCGCGGACCGCGACTACCTCCAGCTCGTGCGCGATCACGTCAAGGTTCTCTTCAACCGGAAAGGCGTCAGCGACTACACGCTCTACGATCGCGACGCCGTGTTCGAGCGGTTCGGCCTTCCACCCGAGAAGCTGATCGACTTCGCCGCGCTGAAAGGCGACCCCTCCGACAACCTCCCGAGCGTGCCCGGGATCGGCGACAAGACCGCCTCGACGCTGATCCAGCAGTTCGACTCCGTGGAAGGCTTGTACGAGCGCCTCGACGAACTTCCGTCGAAGCTCCAGAAGCTGAAACCGGCGCTGCTGGAACACGAAGAGCAGGTCCGGCGGAACAAGCGCCTGTCGCGCCTGGTCGATGATCTGGATGAGGTCGACGTCGATCCCGCCACGATCCGCATGGGAGAGTGGGACGATCAAGAGATCCGCCGCCTGTTCACCGCGCTGCAGTTCCGTACGCTGATCGAGCGCCTCGCCGACGTGCGTACCGTCGCGCAGCCGGTCGAGTCCGCGCCTGCGTTCACCGTGCGCACGCACGACGACACGCTGTTCTCGACTGGCGCGACCAAACGTGTCGCGATCGCGATCGCGCCGGCGCCGGACGGGACGGGGATCGCCGTTGCCGAGAACGACACCGAGGCGGTGTGGGTCGAGGATCCGCGATCGATCGCCGACATGCTGAGCGACGAAGCGGTGGAGAAGGTCGCTCACGACGGCAAGGCGCTCGCCGTGCGTCTGGCGCGTCAGGGCATCGAGCTTAAGGGCCTCACGTTCGACACTCAGGTCGCCGCGTACTTGCTCGATCCGGCTCCCGGCCGCTACGACCTCGGGGAGCTGTCTGCTCGCTACCTGCGTCGCGATCTGCCGCAGGCAGCCGGCGCGAGCGACGAGGATCAGCCGCAGCTGGCATTGGGGCTGGACAACGACGCGGCCACGGTCGCGTCCTCGCACGCCGCAGCGTTGTTCGCGCTCGCAGACCGGCTCGAGCAAGAGATCGACAAGGTCGGCATGCGGGAGCTGTTGCATGACGTCGAGATGCCACTGATCAGTGTGCTTACCGACCTGGAGCTCACCGGGGTCGCGATAGACCCGTCACCGCTGACGGCGATGTCGGCCGACATCTCCAAGCGCATCGCCGAGCTCGAGACGCAGATCTACGAACTCGGCGGCGGCCCGTTCAACCTGAACTCGCCGCCGCAGCTGCGGACGGTCTTGTACGAGAAGCTCGCCCTGAAGCCCTCTAAGCGCACCAAGACGGGATACTCCACCGACGCGCAGGCGCTCGAGGGGTTGCGCGGTCAGCACGAGATCATCGACGCGCTGCTGGAGTATCGCGAGATCTCCAAGCTGCGCTCCACCTACCTCGACGCGCTGCCGCCCCTTATCGGAGCGGACGGACGGGTGCATGCGATGTTCAACCAGACGGTCACGGCGACCGGACGGATCTCGGTCGAGAAACCCAACCTGCAGAACATCCCAGTGCGGTCGGACCTTGGGCGCCAGATCCGCAAGGCCTTCATCGCCGGATTCCCCGGCCACACGTTGCTCGTCGCGGATTACTCCCAGATCGAGCTGCGCGTCCTGGCGCACATCACCAGCGACCCCGGCCTCACCGAGGCCTTCGAGCTCGACAAGGACGTCCACGCCGCCACCGCGGCCAAGATCTTCGGCTTCGCTGTGGACGAGGTTCCGCGCGACCTGCGCAACCGCGCGAAGGCGATCAACTTCGGGCTCGCGTACGGCATGAACAAGTTCGGGCTGGCCCAGCGGCTGGGGATCGCGCCCGACGAGGCGCAGGGACTGATCGACGGATACTTCGCGAGCTTCCCGAAGGTGGCGCAGTTCATGCGCGACGTCGTCAAGGACGCCTACCGCGACGGGTGCACCGTGACCGTCGTCGGCCGGCGTCGCTACCTGCCCGAGCTCGAGCATGGCAACCCCCGCGTGCGCGCCATGGGGGAGCGCATGGCGCTCAACGCGCCGATCCAGGGATCCGCCGCCGATATCTTCAAGCTCGCGATGATCGCCACTTCACGCGGGCTCAAGGAGGCCGGTTCGGGTGCCCGGATGGTCCTGACTGTCCACGATGAGCTCCTCTTTGAGATACCCGACGCAGAACTTGCCGATACTACTGAGAGAGTTCGTTCGTTGATGGAGCATGCATACCCGCTCGCGGTCCCACTGAAGGTGGATATCGCGACGGGAGCGAGTTGGGCCGAGGCCAAAGGCTGAGCAACCGGCACGAACCGGGCGCACGACAAGGGCAACGGGCCACGCATCAGGGGCTATTGCGGAGCCGGGTAACGTAGTAGGCGAGCACTGAAGAGTGCGTGGAGGCAATCCTGTGGGCGAAGTTTCGAAGCTACTCGGTCAGCAACAAGTCCTCACGATGGCTCAGGCCGACGTGCTCGGTGTGCGGGAACGGCGCCGCCGGCGCCGGCTGAGCTGGCTGGCGATCCTCCTGCTGCCGGAGGGGCTCTTCCTCTGGTACCGGCTCGCCGACGGACGACCGTTCAACCCGTTCGCATTCCCGCAGCTGTCGGGCGACGCGTTGCTGTTCGCGCCGATGATGCTCATCCTGTTGCTCGTCGCCGCGGTCATGGTGTTGCCGATGCTGGGCGCAGGCCGCTCGCCGCACATCATGTACCGGCCAGAGCAGATCGACGTCACGCTCGATGATGTGAAGGGCCTCGAGTCGGTGCGCGAAGAGGTGATCCGGACCCTCAACGTGTTCCTGGGCTACGCGACCTTCCGGCGCGAGCTCGGTGGCAACCCACGGCGCGGCGTTCTGTTCGAGGGCCCCCCGGGCACGGGCAAGACGCACATGGCGAAGGCGATGGCGCGCCACGCGGGCGTTCCCTTCCTGTACGTCAGCGGTCCGGCGTTCCAGTCGATGTGGTACGGGATGACGGCGCGCAAGATCCGGCGGTTCTTCAAGACGCTGAAGAAGACGGCGCGCCGCGAGGGCGGAGCGATCGGCTTCATCGAAGAGATCGATTCGTTCGCAACCAAGCGCGGCGGCATGGAAGGATCGACGCCGACGATCGTGCAGGGCGCGAAGACGTTCGGCCGCGTCACCGAGGCGTCGATGGCCAGCGGCACCGGTGGCACGGTGAACGAGCTACTGATCCAGATGCAGTCCTTCGATGACCCGCCGACGATGACGCAGTTCACGAACAAGGTGAAGGACCTCTTCAACTCGTTCCTTCCGCTGAACCGTCAGCTGAAGAAGCGAGGGTCGGACTACGCGAACGTTCTGGTGATCGCGGCGACCAACCGCGGTGACATGCTCGACCCGGCGCTGCTGCGCCCGGGCCGGTTCGACCGCCGTCTGTACTTCGACGTCCCCTCACGCGCGGGCCGGCGAGACCTCGTGGATTACTTCCTCGAGAAGAAGAGGCACTCGGCAGATCTGGACGACCCGGTGCGGCGCGAGGAGCTGGCCGGTATGACGTTCGGCTACTCCCCGGTGATGATCGAGCATCTGTTCGACGAGGCGCTGATCTGGGCGTTGCGCCAGGGTCGCGACGGGATGAGCTGGACCGACGTCACGCACGCGAAGCTCACCACCGAGATCGGGCTGCCGAACGCGACGACGTACACGACCGACGACCGGCGCACCGTTGCGACGCACGAAGCGGGCCACGCCGTGGTCGCCTATCTCGCCGGTGAGAGCCGCAAGATGGAAGTCCTGTCGATCATCAAGCGCCGCGACGCGCTGGGTCTGCTGGGCCATTCCGAGACCGAAGAGCGCTTCACCAAGACGCGGACCGAGCTGGCATCGCTGATCAAGATCGCGTTCGGCGGCATGGTGGCCGAGGAGATCTTCGAGGGCGAGTCCGGAACCGGCCCCGCCGGCGACCTCGCGCATGCGACCCAGCTCGCCGCGGAGATGATCGGTTCGCTGGGCCTGGGCGACAGCCTGATCTCCTACCGCGCCGTGGGTGAGTCACCCTTCGACAGCGGTCTGGTGGGACGCGTGCTCGGCAATCCGGAGACCAAGGCGGCCGTCGACCGGTTGCTCAACGAGCAGAAGCGCGCCGTGCGGACGTTGCTGGAGCCGAACCAGCATCTGGTGATCTCGCTGCGGGACGCGCTGCTGGAACGCGATGAGCTGATCGGCGATCAGATCATCGAGGTGCTGGAGTTGGCCGGTGGCAAAGCCATCCACGTTGGCAGGGGCGCCAAGGGCGGATCGAGCACCGCTGCGAGCAAGGGCTCCTAGGAAAGTTCGCCCGTACGTGGACGAACCCGAACCTGCACTGAAGCATTCTCGTCATACCCCGTAGCGCATCCGGGCATCCCGCGTTGTAAGCAGTGATCCGGGGAGGGTCTCCGGACGCACTTCTGGGGGTATGGATGCGCAAGATCATCGTGGCATTGACCGTCGTGGGCGGGCTCTTCGGAGCCGGGTCCGCGACGGCCGACCCGACGCACGGGCACTGCACCGCGTACTTCAACGGTTCGCAGACCGGACAGGCCAACAAGCGGAAGGCGACCGCCTTCGAGCGCTTCGCCCAGACGGTTGGCGAGAACGACGGCGTCGACAACAACGACAACGACGAGGTCGACGAGGCCGGCGAGATCGCCAGCCCCACCGACATCTGGACCTACTGCACGCCGGACGGTACCGACGACGCCAATCCCAAGGGCATCGGCGGTCAGCCTGACGACCCGAACACCGAGCTCAACGACGGGAACGGGAAGAACAGGCGCGGGAACGGCTAAGACACGATCACTTCGACGAGGGGCCGAGCGATCGGCCCCTCGTTCGCGTCCCGAGGAAGGCCCCTCCAGTGCCTTCCAGGTGCTCGTTGACACTCTCTCGGGCGCGCCCGTAGACTTGCCCGGCCCGAAAGGGCAGGTCAGAGGCCGTTCCGGGCTGACGCCGAAAGGCGGGAAGCCCCCGAGGAGCTTCACCCCTGCACGCGGGTAATTTTGAGCACAGGGGCAGCACCCCGGGAAGGAACCAAACTTGTCAGAGATGGCCACCTACAACACGGGCGTCACCGAGAATGACATCGGTGATCGCGAGGCGCTCCTCGCAGCCTACGAAGAAACGATCAAAGCGTTCGACGACGGCGACCTGGTTCAAGGCTACGTCGTACGCGTCGACAAGGACGAGGTCCTGCTCGACATCGGATACAAGTCCGAAGGCGTGATCCCGGCGCGCGAGCTGTCGATCAAGCACGACATCGATCCGCGCGAGGTGGTCAAGGTCGGTGACGAGATCGAGGCGCTCGTCACGCAGAAGGAAGACAAAGAAGGCCGCCTCATCCTTTCGGTCAAGAAGGCGCGCTACGAGCGCGCCTGGGGCCAGATCGAGAAGACGATGAAGGAGGACGGCGTCGTCACCGGTACGGTGATCGAAGTCGTCAAGGGCGGGCTCATCCTCGACATCGGACTGCGTGGCTTCCTCCCGGCGTCGCTGGTGGATCTGCGCCGCGTGCGCGATCTGCATCCGTTCGTCGGCAAGCAGCTCGAGTGCAAGATCATCGAACTCGACCGCAACCGCAACAACGTCGTGCTGTCGCGCCGCAAGTACCTCGAAGAGGCGCAGAGCGAAGGCCGCAAGGACTTCCTCGAGCGCCTGCACAAGGGCGACGTCAAGAAGGGCACGATCTCCTCTATAGAGAACTTCGGTGCGTTCGTCGACCTCGGTGGCGTTGATGGATTGATCCACGTGAGCGAGCTGTCGTGGAAGCACGTCGAGCACCCGAGCGAGGTCGTGCAGGTCGGTCAGGAAGTCACCGTCGAAGTGTTGGACGTCGATCTCGACCGCGAGCGCATCTCGCTGTCGCTGAAGAAGACGCAGGAAGACCCGTGGCACCAGTTCGCCCGCGAGCACCAGCCCGACGAAGAGCTCGACGGAGAGATCACCAAGCTCGTGCCGTTCGGCGCGTTCGTGCGCGTCGCCGAGGGTGTCGAGGGTCTCGTGCACATCTCCGAGCTCAGCGAGAAGCACGTCGAGACCGCGGAACAGGTCGTCCAGGTGGGCATGAAGGTCCAGGTGAAGATCATCGAGATCGACGGCGATCGCCGGCGCATCTCGCTCTCGATCCGCCAGGCGATGCCTGGATTCGGGGCGGACGTGATCGGCGACGACGAGATGACGCTGGAGCCCGACGCACCGGAAGCCACCGAGGAGGAGCCCGCGGTCCAGGAGGAGCCGGTCGCCGAGCAGCCCGATGTGCTCGAGGTGGCGATGGCGCCCGAGGTCGAGCGCGAGCCCGTGGCGGCCGCGCCGTCGGACGAAGCGACGCCTGCCGCGGAGTCCGAGGGCAAGCCGATGGGTGAAGAGACGATCGAGTCGATCATCGCGGACCTCAAGCGCCGAGCCCAGGGCGAGCCCACCGAGTCGTAGCCGATGGTGCTCGTCGGGTTGACCGGCGGGATCGGCGCGGGGAAGTCCACCGTCGCGCGCGAGTTGGAAGCGCGCGGTGCCGTCGTGTTGGATGCGGACTCGATCGTTCGGGACTTGCAGCGCGCTGGAACGCCGACGTTCGCTCGCATCGTCGAGCGATTCGGTGAAGGGATCCTCGACGCAGGCGGCGAGCTCGATCGCGCGGCACTCGGCGCCGCCGTGTTCGGCGACGACGACGCGCGCGCCGCGCTCAACGCGATCGTTCATCCTGAGGTGATGCGCGAGATCGCGGCGCGTACCGAGGCTCTCTCGTCGAGCAACAGCGTGGTGGTGCTCGACGTGCCGTTGCTCGTGGAGGTCGGTGGGGGAGAGGGGCTCGATCTTGTGATCGTCGTCGCCGCCGACCAGGGTGTGCGTGAGGAGCGGCTCATGCGCGATCGCTCCATGGGGTTGGAAGAGGTCCGGGCTCGCATGAGCGTGCAAGCCTCCGACGACGAACGTCGCGCGCTCGCCGACGTCGTCATCACCAACGACGGGGACCTGTCTGCGTTGCGCGCGCGGGTCGCCGAGCTGTGGGCGCGGATCGAGGGGTTGCGGGGGGAGCGGTAGAGACTCCGCTTCGTTGGGGCGCGCGAACCGGCTTGGTGCGCACACAGGTTTTCGCTGGGCCCCGCTTCACTCGCGCCTTTAACCCTCCTTCCGCGGAGTCTCTGGTCTTCCCGCGGTCCACGCTCACGTCTCATCGCTACGTGTGCGTTCGCGTGTGCACGTGATGGCCAACGATGTTCGCTCCCGAACGACGGTTGCGCGTTCCGTCGAACGTGCACGCGTCGACAACCGAGACATCGTGCGCATCCACTCGGTCACTTCGACGGGTGACCTCGCCGGACCAGCATTCGCTCCCGACGCGCGGATCCGACGCGGTCTTCGTCTACGACACCGAGGCGAGCGTTCACGTCGCGCGCACGTCGTCGAGGGATGCGCGCGGAGCAGCCGAGCGTGAACGTCGACGATCATGCCTTTCCATCAGCCGAGCGCGCACGTCGGTCGGTCACGTTGGCGCGTCGTCCGGACGAGTGCACACGCGCGTGCAAAGCGTGGACTGCATGCGCACGCAGCGAGCAACATCGTGCGGAGCGTCACGACATGCGCACGCTGATGAAGCGCACCACATCACGACAGGTCGAACATAGATCCACCGACGGGCTGTTCACGCGACCGCAACCACAGATGCGCAGGCACGCACGTCGCGCGCGCCGAGCACGAGCGATTGCCACGCGTTGCACGACACGCGTTGCACGACAACGCGTTGCACGACACGCGTTGCACGACACGCGTTGCACGACACGCGTTGCACGACACGCGCGCGGGCATCGCATCAGTTGCCGCACGCACGCGTTGTGTGTGCGCGCAGCTGCACACTCGATGTACGCGATCGTGCGCACAGACACGTTGCACGCGCACGTCGGCACGCACGCTGCAAACACTCGTTGGATGCATGTCGTGGGCGCAGGTGCGCACGTTGGCGGCGAGCGCGGTGAGCCAGCCCCCAGCGAACCGGCGAGCGCAGCGAGCCTGCTTGCGCGCCCTGAGGTCGCGAAACTCATCGACGGACTCCCATCGGACTCCCGCTAGCCCCGATGCGCGCTGACCTGCGCAGACACCCGCAACCCTCGACGTCTACTTGAACCCTCGGCACGCAAGCTGCGTCCTTGATGTGCTTGACATCCCCCTTGACCGTTTGATACCTATTGCCGCTATCGCGCACCGGGGGGGTGCGCGTGCTGGGGGGGTAAGGGTGAAAGTTCTGGGGGGCTCTCGCATCTCGACGTTGCTCGATGACGTCGTGCGCGCCCTGCGTCCCGAGACGTCGGTGGATCTCGATGTCGACGCGATCACCCAACAACAAGAAGAGA
>JBKJXT010000168.1:0-3496 GCA_046716205.1 Actinomycetota bacterium | reverse complement strand
CTTGCAGAACTCGATGCCGGTACAGGCCATCGTGCCGAGCCGGAACGCCGACCCATGCACGCGCAGGTCTTCGGCCTCGAGTTCCGCCACGATCGAGGAGACGTCGGCCGGCGCGACATCGCAGATCACCATCTTCTGCTGGGTCGTGGCACGGATGCGGCCCTGTCCGTATCGCTCGGCGAGGTCGGCGACGCGACGCAGCTGATGCCCGGCGATGCGCCCGGCGCGCGGCGCGAACCCGACATACATCTTCCCGTCGCGCTGCGGATACACCCCGACGTGGTCGCGCTGGGTCGTCGTCGATGCCGGCGGCGCATCGCCGTCGGCCAGCGTGTAGCCGAGGTAGCGCTCCTGCATCGTTTCGCGGAACTTCTGGGCGCCCCAGTCCGCGATGAGGAACTTCAGGCGCGCCCGGTTGCGCACGCGGCGGTAGCCGTAGTCGCGGAACGTGCCCACGACCGCAGACCACACCTCGGGCACCTGCTCGGGCGGCACGAACACGCCCAGGCGCTTGGCGAGATGCGGATTCGGGCCCAGCCCCCCGCCGACCCACACGTCGAAGCCGGCCTCGCCGGCGGCGTTGCGCGTGCCCACGAACGAGAGATCGTTGATCTCGTGCTGCGCGCACTGCTGTGCGCAGCCGCTGATCGAGGTCTTGAACTTGCGCGGCAGGTTCGAGAACGCCGGGTCCCCGACGAAGCGCCGGTGCACGTCCATCAGGACCTCGGTCGCGTCGAAGATCTCCTCGGCGTCGACACCGGCCAGCGGACAGCCGATCATGTTGCGCGGGGTGTCGCCACACGCCTCCGCCGTGGTGAGCCCGACCGCCTCGATCGCTTCGAAGATGCGCGGGACGTCCTCGACGCGGATCCAGTGCAGCTGCACGTTCTGACGGTCGGTGATGTCGGCGACGTCGCGGCCGAAACGCTCCGAGACCCAGGCGATCGCGCGCAGCTGTTCGGAGGACAGCAACCCGCCGGCGATGCGGATGCGGAGCATGAAGAACTCGTCTTCGAGCTCCTCAGGCTCTGCGGATGCCGTCGCGCCTGCCGGCATGCCTTGCTTGCGCTGGGTGTAGAGGCCCCACCACCGGAAGCGCGAGCGCAGGTCGGCTTTGTCGATCGAGCGGAAGCCTTGCTTGGAGTAGATCGCCTCGATGCGGGCGCGCACGTTCAGCCCATCGTCGTCCTTCTTCGTGCGCTCGGCCGGGTTGAGCGGCTCACGGTAGCCCAGCGCCCACTGCCCTGCGGCGCGCTTTGACTGCTTCTCGCGCGCGACGCGCGCCGACGCGGCCGATGCTTCGCGACGGGTCGGGACTACCGGCGTGTCTTCAGCCACGCTCGCTCCTCGTCCAGCCGCTCGGATGGCGTCTGCTGGTGGATCCCGCACTCCTTGCTGGGGTCGTCCTCCCACCACCACCGGCCGGCGCGCTCGGACTCGCCTGGGGCAACCGCCCGCGTGCACGGCGCGCATCCGATCGAGGTGTACCCGCGTTCATACAACGCACTGACCGGCACGCGCTCCGCGGCGATGTAGGACCAGACCTGATCGCGGGTCCAGTCGGCGATCGGGTTCACCTTGATCATGCCGTTGTGCTGCGCATCGATCTGGACCTTCGGGGTCTGGGCGCGCGCCTCGCTCTGGCCGCGCCGCAGCCCGGTGACCCACGCATCCAGCCCGGCCAGCGCGGGTTCCAATGGCCACACCTTGCGCACCTCGCAGCACAGCTTGCGCAGCGCCTCGTCGCGGGTGAACAGGTTCACACCGTGGCGGCCGACCATCGAGGTGACGTCGCGCGCGTCGGGGAACAGCACCTCGACGTCGATCCCGTAGCGCCCGCGGACCTGATCGATCAGCTCGAAGGTTTCCTGCGGGAGGCGTCCGGTGTCGACGGTGATCACCGGCAGGTCCGGCGCGATGCGGTGCGCGATGTCCAGCACGACCATGCCCTCAGCCTGGAACGCGGTCACGATCGCCGCGCGCGCGCCGTACTCGCCGAAGGTCCACGCGAGCACCTCCTCGGCGGAGGCATCCGCGAGGCGACTGAGATCGACGGGCGCGATGCTCACGCCTTCACGGACCCCACGTATCCCTCCCGCTCGAGGTGCAGCAGGATCATCTGCGCTGCTTCTTCGGCGCTGACCTCGGTCGTGTCGATCACCAGATCGGCATCTTCGGGCGCCTCGTAGGGGTCGTCCACGCCGGTGAAGCCGGTGACGAGCCCGGCGCGCGCCTTGGCGTACAGGCCTTTGCGGTCGCGCTGCTCGCACACCTCGATCGGTGTCGCGACGTGCACCAGCAGGAACCCGCCGGTCGGCTCGATCATCGAGCGCACCTCTTTGCGCACCGCGTCGTAGGGGGCGATCGGCGCGCACAGCGCGATGCCGCCGTTCTTGGTGATCTCGCTGGCGACGTAGCCGATGCGACGGATGTTGATGTCGCGGTGCTCTTTCGAGAAGCCGAGTTCTGAGGACAGGTGCTTGCGCACAAGGTCGCCGTCCAGCAGCGTCACCGGCCGCGTGCCGGTCTCGAGGAACTTCACCAGCAGCGCGTTGGCGATCGTCGACTTCCCCGAGCCGGACAGCCCGGTGAAGAAGACGCTGACGCCTTGCTGGGCGCGCGGCGGCGAGGTGCGACGCAATTCGCGCACGACCTCGGGGAAGCTGAACCACTCGGGGATCTCGGCCCCCTCGGCCAGGCGGCGACGCAGCTCGGTCCCGGAGATGTCGCGCGTGCGGGCGCGTTGGGGAACCTCGTTCGCCGGCACGTAGCGGTCCTCGTCTTCGAGGTAGAGCATCTGCTCGAACGGAACCATCGTGATGCCGAGCTCGGCCTCGTGGGCGCGCACCACCTCTTGCGCGTCGTAGGGCCCGTAGAACGGCGCGCCGCTGGAATCCACGCCCGGCCCCGCGTGGTCGCGCCCGACGATGAGGTGGCTGCAACCGTGGTTCTTGCGGATGATCGCGTGCCACAGCGCTTCGCGCGGCCCGGCCATGCGCATCGCGAGCCCCAGCAGCGACAGCTTCACGGTGTGCTGCGGGTAGCGACCGAGGATCGCTTGGTAGCAGCGCACGCGCGTGTAGTGGTCGACGTCGCCGGGCTTGGTCATCCCCACCACCGGGTGGATCAGCAGGCTCGCCTCTTCGTCCTTGGAGGCGCGCAAGGTCAGCTCGAAGTGCGCGCGGTGCAGCGGGTTGCGGGTCTGGAACGCCACGACGTTGCGCCACGCCAGGCGCGCGAACTCCGCGCGCAGCTCCGCCGGCGACAGCCGCAATCCCTTGAAGTCGTAATGGGTGACGAGGTTCACGCCCTCAAGGCGCCCGCCGACGTAGAACGGGTTCGTGCGGGCCAACACGTGCGCGACGCCGGGATGCTCGGTCGAGGTGGTCCCGTAGACCGCCTTCGCCTCGGCTTCACGGTCGGGCTCCCACACCTCCTCGACGTGCAGTGCGGCGATCATGACGCCCTCGGGGTCGCGCAGCGCGATGGAGGTCTG
>JBKJXT010000167.1:0-5495 GCA_046716205.1 Actinomycetota bacterium | reverse complement strand
TTCCTGAACCGTAGCGCGTTCAGGCTCTTCCCATCGGACACCGTCATCCGACTTGGCTAGCGCTACTTGCCAACTGTCTCTCATTTTTCCGGGTGCGCTTGGATCTGGGACTGATACTGGGAGCGTTCCCCAAGCCGAATACTTCATGAACCCTGGGCGGGGCGCTGGCTGGCTCGGGTTTGTGCCCGGCTGCGGGAACCGCGACGCGTCGAACAGGACCGTAACAACGTTGAAGCCCGGGATGACCGGCTTGCTATTGCCAACTCCGTCACCCGCTTGAGCAACCCACCCAGCGCCATCTGAGCCGTGGCTCGCGTTCGCCGCGGGATTGCTGTCACCCGCGCACAAGACGATCACAGAAACCAGCGCAACAATGCGAGCACTTTCGAAAAACGGGCGGGTTCGCCGAACACTTCCGTTCCTGGTCATCAGATCCGTCTTCCCTCAAAGGGCTCCACGAAGGCGGTTGGGACACCATTGAACGCGGGTGCACTCCGTAGGTTGTAGACCGTGAACACCCCACAGGCTTGGACCAACAAGGGAGATCCAGTGGGGGGTCTACATGTTCCAGGATTCGTCCCGAGGCCGGTGCTGACATTTGGGCCCGCGAAGCCGTCGAACCGCCAACTGTCGGCGGAGCCTCCGATGTTACCTCCATCGAACGAGACCGCACCTGCGGTGTCGGCACCAACGATCCCGTTGCTCGAGGCGAAATATCGCTTCGCAGGTCCTTGCAGATTCCATGCGACGAACTCCGCCTGCTTCAGCGAGAAGTCCACCAGCAACATATATGCAGGGGCATTGAAAAGGACCGCGCTACCTGTGGGACGAAACACCTGTTCCTCAACATAGACGTTCGGCCACGGTCGTGAGGTGATCCAGAATTGCCAGTAGCTGATCCCAGGTGGAACTACTTTGAAGGCGGGTTCGGTAGGGTCACACAGTGCTCCCTCGCCGGTGCCGTCATCGCACCGCCCATCCGTACGATGTCCGTCCTGGTAGACCGTGATTAGTGAGGCATCGTACTTTCCATCACCTCGAAGAGCGCCGAGGGGGAATGAGAATGTGAATGTGCAGGTCGTGCCTTTCCCGTCAGGAGCGCAAGGTAGGCGCGTATCGAAGGCAGGGTCCCCTCGGTCCACAACGAGATACTCGGAATGCCGGCTGTTTTCATCCAAAGGTTTGGCCAGGGTGAGAACGTAAGCTCGTACCGCCTCCACAGGATTCTGGGGCGGTTGCTCCCACGAGACCGTCAGCTCGGAAGTATTGGTCAGAACCGCGTATCCAGTCGGAACCCCAACAGTAGTCGGGCCGGTCAGTTTCGCGGGTCGATGCACAAACGTCGAGGGCAAGGGAGAGATCGGTATCGTGAACCGCTTCGCGATGCTCAAGCAGCTCGATGAACTCGGGCAGGGCCAAAGTTCAGTGCCGAATTCGTAGCTAGCTCCAACAACCGGAGTCCGCGAGAAGGCGAGCGCACACCGATTCTGTGGAAGCGGTGGATCGTTGTTGGGTCGCAAACACGACTTACCCTCCGGATCCAGATTGAAATTGCCAGCGCTCTGACCGCTCAGACTGAACTGGAAGTCGATGATCGAGAGATCAGAGTCGATGAAGTAGGGGTTATCCGTCAGTGAGCGAAACCCCCCTGGTAGCCCTGGGACGGCGTCGAGGTCAAACGCGAACTCCCATGAATCATCCGGAAGCAATTGCAGAGTTGCTTGGAAGATCACTTCCCTCTGCCGGATGGGGATCCGGCGCCCCGATTCAGGTGGTGTGGTCGGCGAAGTTGCAATCGCCAGTGAGGTCGAGACTCGCAGGGTTCCGCACAGAATTGCTGTCCGCTCGACCTCGCTCCATCGCAGGAACCACAGTGAAGCTCCTGGTCGGGCGGATCCCCCCGTGGTGTAGCCAGTCAGAACCGCAGGGGCGGTGCGAGACTCAAACGTACCGGTTCCTTCGCTGTGGTACCACGTGTCTGGATCGCGGGTCTCGTTCGTCGACACGCGCAAGAGCGCGTAGCCGATCGCCTCCATGTTGCGAAGCCATTGCGGCATCGGATCGACGCTGGGATCCGTCCCCGGAGGCGACGACACAGGGTCGGCGCACGACTGAAACGTTGACTCGCGTAGACCAGTCACTGCGAAGCGCCAGCCTTTGGGAATCCGCATCGAATAGCGGCGGATGGGGACTTCCCGTGGACGAAGGTGATCGCATTTCCCCTCTCTTGGGCCCGTGTCGACTACGCTGGTTGGTCGAGGTGGTGGTTCTGCTGACGGCGCGGTGTCGATTGTGCACTCAGGTTGGGCACCACGGATCCCGACTCCGCTGATCCGGTCGGTGACTTCGCTATCTGTGATGACCTCGGCCGAGGGACTGAACGATGGCGTTGCAAAGGCCGGCCTTCCTCCACCCAGGAACACCTGGGCGGCGACAACCATAAGCAGCAGTCGCGCGCGTCGGGGCCGAACTGAACGGGACATCCTTCAACCTCCGCTAGATGAGCATCGTGAAGCCAAAAACAACCGGCTGCGCCTCATTGCCGACAGCGTCAACCGCTTCAATGAAAACCGTATAGGTGACGAGGGGTTCGAAATCGAAGCCGTTCAGAGTGGTCCCCCAGTAGGCTCGAGTCCCTCGACGGGTAAATTCGTGACGCTCGATGACGGTGTCGCCCGTTCTTCCGTCAACGACTCGGATGGTCACATCCCTGATCTCGGACTCGATCCCGTAAGCCTCAGGCACATCGTCGGAGACCGACCCGCTGATCTCGCGATTACCGCCGTATCCGATCTGATTGCTCTGGGTAAGGGGGCACGTGCGACACCACTGATCGGTGAATGGTTTCCTCAACGAGCGCTCGATCTTCGGAGGCGTCGTATCTCTCGGCGTTGCGGCCGTCTTCGTGACGGTTATGGTCGCGGGATCAGATTGGTTCCCCGCGCTGTCAAGCGCCACCGCCGTGAATACCAGGTTCGACGACGTCTCGTCATGGCTTCCGAGATCTGTGACGTTCGGCGCGACGGCCCAGTCGCCGGCTCGGAAGCCTGAGCATGCATCCGGAGGTGCAGGACACCACGGATCGGTGAAGTCGGCCGCGAAGGTCGAGACGCGCACAGCAAAACCAGAAGAACTCTCGTCCGTGACGGTGACGATCACCTTGACCCCAGGGTCGGCCACACCAGAGACGCGGTAGCAGGGATAACTCGGATTCCAGCAACCCCCAGAGTGGTAGGGAGTAACAGTCTGCGGAGCGACCGTGATAGTTGGCTTGGCAGCGGCAGCCGATGCTGGCCCCGGCAGCGCGACGAGGACCGCAAGAGCGCATGCGGTGGCCCATCCGACACGATGGATCCTGCTCGCGCCACTCATCTCGATCCTCCAGCTTTCGATTCCTGCCGTATCAACGCCCTACATACGTCGATTCCGGAAGAAGGTTGCTGCCAACCGCCAAATCCCTCTTTGGGTGGATTCGACCCACCCACGTCACCCCCCTGGCATCCGTTGGCCAATATGTCGGACTCAGGCTCGGTTTCTTCCGTTTCTTCCACGATTCAGAAGTTTCGACTGACTCCGCAACCGTTCGTTCGTCCGCCCGTAGATACCCCGCCAATCCAGAGCCGACGCCGCAGGCACCAAGGAAAGAGAGGGCGGGTTTCATGCACATCAGTCGAACCAAGGTCGCTTTGACGATCACGACTACCCTGTGCCTAGTCTTGGGAGGTCCTTCGGCCTCGGCCGACATCCTGTTCGCGGGGAGCTGCGTGGTAGCACTTGAGGTTTCGTTCTCGCCGAGGGCCACCAGGATTTCGAGCGATCGAGCCGTGTCGATCGATGGGGGTGGATGGTGCGCGTCCAACGCCCAAACCTCGAGCCCGCCAGAGACTCTCATCAAGAATATCGATCTTGGCGGGTCCGGGTCCGGAACCGTCACCACCTGTGAGACGTTTGAGGCCACGGGATCCTACATCGCGACCTTCAGCCCATCCCCGGCACCTCCGACGAGCAATGGGACATTCGTCCTCGCGGGATCACCGGTAGAGGTGACTTTGGACCTCGCCGGCCTGGGGCCGATATTCGTCGCGCACGGGAGCCTCGTGCTTGACCTGGGAAACGCTGGTGAGGTGGGCCCGTGCGCACTATCAACCGGCACGTCCAGGCTGACGTACACCGGAAGCTTGACTTTTGGTGATCCGTGAAAGACGTCTGGAGTTTGATCGCGAAGTTCAAACGCAACTTCCCGCCCACGTGATTCCATCGTCATCAGAGCACGCGATTCCACCTCGCGCGCCCGCGGCAAAGATACGGCCGGATGCCGTTACCGCGAGTCGCATGAACCCATGCTGGAAAGATGGCAACGAAATCTCTATCGCCCGCCATGAATCCCCCCGGTCTTGGGAAAAATACGAGGCTATAGGTGATCGAGCGTTATGGTGAACGGCTAAGAATAGACTCCCTGCTGGCCCAAAGGTGACGTCGGTCAGCCCGTCGACAATGGGGATAGTTAGGCGCGCGTAGCTTTCACCCCCATCAACCGACTTAAACACCGCGGAGGAAGCAAAGGCCAACACCGTTCGGTCGTTCCCAAACGAAGGTGAGAGTCGCAAGGCGGGAACGCCCACACTCCCCCGGAGCGTCGTAGCCGCACACACGGAACCCGCGCAGCGATATGCCAAGGACTGCACCATCTCTCCACCCGGATCCGGTCTGACTCCTCCTAAAAGCATCAGCTTGTCAGTCGCGTATCGCGGAGACAGAGCGAGCGTGTATCGCGAACTCCCTGCGACGGTAAGGGGTGCTGGTTTGCTAACCCCGGAATCGGTCGCATGCTCAAGAACGGTCGTGGATCCTATGAAGATCCGTGGGTCACCCTTATCGAACGCGGGTGAGATCGCCGCATCTCCAGGGATCGGAACAAGCGTCTGGAATGAGGCACCATCGTCGACGCTCACCTGGAGGCCGGCCGGTCCACTAACGAAGATCCGTTGGTCGTCGGGGTAACTGGGTGGCAACAAGATCGTGTCTCCAAGCAGCCCCGTGGCAGCAAGACGCTCCCAACTCGTTCCCCCATCCCGCGAAATGAAAAGGACCGGGCAAGGAGGTCGCAGGCATGGAACCGTACCCATCGCCAGGACGGTGCGGTCGCGGTCGAAACTTGGTGAGGGCGAAATCGACGTGAAGATCGCGTCCTCCTGAGTCGCTCCGTCGGCCGGATCAACGACGCTCTTCGCAAGCTCGGACGCGCTTCTGGTCGAGAGGTCCTTTCCAGCCACCTCCCCAGATGGCGGTCTCCTACCGAACTGCGGGATGGCGGAAACTGCATGCCGTTCTGCTCGCTCCACCGTTGGACTGGCAGTCCCTTGCGTCCCTTGGGGCGGGACCGCGGATCCACCGAACATGAACAGGGCCATCGCAAGTGCTCCGAGTTGGAGCGACCCCAACCCCAAACAAGCCAGGCTCTCTCCACAGAGTTGAATCTCTTGACGCGCGCGGGC
>JBKJXT010000166.1:0-12822 GCA_046716205.1 Actinomycetota bacterium | reverse complement strand
CGATCTCTCCGTTCCGGCGGGAACCGTGCTGGGTCTGCTCGGACCCAACGGCGCGGGCAAGACGACCGCCGTGCGCATCCTCACCACGTTGCTGAAGCCCGACGCCGGTTCTGCAAGCGTCGCCGGGATCGACCTTCTCCGCGACCCCGGCAAGGTGCGCGAGCAGATCGGCTTGTCGGGCCAGACCGCCGCGGTCGATGAGCATCTCACCGGCTACGAGAACCTCGAGATGGTCGGCCGGCTGTATCACCTGGGCAAGACGGCGGCCGGCAAACGGGCGCGCGAACTCGTCGAGACCTTCGGCCTCGAGGACGCGGCGAACCGTCCGGCGAAGACCTACTCGGGCGGCATGCGTCGCCGTCTCGACCTCGCCGCAGCGCTGGTGGCCGCGCCGCAAGTCGTGTTCCTCGACGAGCCGACGACCGGGCTCGATCCGGCGAGTCGCGTCGGGCTGTGGGAGACGATCCGCGACCTGGTGCGCGCCGGCAGCACGCTGCTGCTCACCACACAGTACATGGAGGAGGCCGACCGCCTCGCCGACAACATCGTCGTCATCGATCACGGCCGCGTGATCGCCGAAGGCACCGCGGACCAGTTGAAGACCAAGCTCGGCGGCGAGCGCGTCGAGATCATCCTGGAAGCACACGCCGACATCCCTCGGGCACACGCCCTGCTGTCGGTCCACGCGGTCGGCGAGGTACAGGTCGATCACGAGTCCCGGCGGCTCACCGCAGCGGTCGACGGCGGCGTCGGCGCACTGCGCGGAGCGCTCGACGAGCTGCACCGCGCGAAGCTCGGCGTCGTGGACATCGGACTGCGTCGCCCGACCCTCGACGACGTGTTCCTCACCCTGACCGGGCACGTTGCCGCCAACGGCAAGACCGAAGCCAAGGAGTTGGCCCGATGAGTTCGCTGGCATTCGCACTCTCCGACGGCGCGATGATCGCCAAGCGCAATCTGATCAAGACCAAGCGCCTGCCCGACGTCCTGGTGTGGACGACGATGTCCCCCATCATGTTCGTGATGCTGTTCGCGTACGTGTTCGGCGGATCGATCGACATCCCCGGCACGACCTATCGCGAGTTCCTGATCGCCGGCATCTTCGCGCAGAACATCATCTTCGGCGCGAGCTTCACCGGCGTCGGGTTGGCCGACGACATGACCAAGGGAGTCATCGACCGGTTCAAGTCGCTGCCGATGGCGCGTTCGGCGGTGCTGATCGGACGCACCGCCAGCGACATCGTGAACAACGCGATCGCGCTCACCGTGATGGCGATCGCCGGACTCGTGGTCGGCTGGCGGATCGATACCTCGATACCCGAGGCGCTCGGCGGATTCCTGTTGCTGCTGCTGTTCGCCTACTCGATCTCGTGGGTGATGGCGTTCGTCGGTCTGAAGGTGCGCAGCGTCGAGGTCGTCAACAACGCTTCGTTCATGTTCATCTTCCCACTGACGTTCATCGCGAACACGTTCGTCCCGAGCCAGAACCTCCCCGGCGTGCTGCGCACGTTCGCGGAGTGGAACCCGGTGTCGGCGCTCGCACAAGCGGCGCGAGAAGCGTTCGGCAATGCCGTGCCCTACACCTCGACGTCGGACGCGTGGTCGCTGAACCACCCGGTTGCGTACACGCTTCTGTGGGTCGCGGCGATCCTCGCGGTGTTCGTGCCGCTGTCGATCCGGCAGTACACGCGCTCGATGACCCACTGAGTTGCGCTCATTTCCGATTATCGCGTGGCGGCGCTATAACCAGCGTGGCGATCCTAAGGTCTTCGTAACGCTCGCGAGCTATCGACCTGCAGACAAGTGATCGAGGAGGAGAAGAACATGGGTGGTCCTGTTGTGTACTTCGAAGTGAACGGTACGGACGCTGAGGGGCTCTACAAGTTCTACGGCGAGTTGTTCGGGTGGAAGATCGACCCGATGCCCGGCGCGCCGTACGCCACCGTCGACACGCAAGCCGGCACGGGCATAGGCGGCGGCTTGGGCGTCTCGGCCGACGGCGCGCAGTTCGTGACGTTCTACATCGCGGTCGACGACACCGACGCCGCGCTCGAGTCGATCAACAAGGCCGGCGGCAAGACGATCACGCCGACGGTCGTCATGCCGGGCATCGTGACCTTCGCTCACTTCGCCGACCCCGCAGGCAACCGCGTCGGTCTCGTCAAGGACGCGCCGGGATCCGAGGGGATCACCGGCGGTACCAGCAACCCGGAGGTCGGCTGGTTCGAGGTGCTGGGCTCCGACGTCGATGCGCTGGCAGCCTTCTACTGCGAGCAGTTCGGCTGGACGACCAAGCGCAGCGAGGCCGACAACGTCATCTATCACGAGGTGGATACACAAGCCGGGGAACAGGGCCCCGCCGGCGGGATCGGCAACTCGTTCGACGGGCAGCCGCACTGCACGGTGTACGCGGGCGTGGAGGACGTGACCAAGACGCTGGAGCAGGCCGAAACGCTCGGGGCGAAGGTAGTGCTTGCGGAGTCGAAGGTGAGCGAGCACACGGTCATCGGTCAGTTCGCCGACCCGCAGGGCAACGTCTTCGGCCTGTACAAGCGGATGCCCCGCTAGCACTGAGGAGCCGAAGGAGATCCCGACCGATGCGGGCCCGTACATCGCGGCGCCGACCGCGCGCCGGACGCGAGCACGCTCTCGTACAACTAGGTCAGGCGCGCCGCGCCACGAGGTTGAGCCGGACGTAGTCGGCGCGCCGCGACGGTAAACGAGCGGCGACCGCTCTCGCGAACGGTTCCCGCGCCTGCTCCGACAAACCGCCGAGCCAGGGATTCAGCACGCACGTGGACAAGAACGTCGCAAGCTCCTCGACGGTGTCGAACTGCGTCGGTTCCGGCTGCAGCCACGCCTCGACGTCAACGAAGCCGTTGTCCTCCAACAGCGCGCGCGCGTCCGCCGGATCAAGGAACACCCACGGTTCCAGTGGCGCGCCGCCCTCCGCGCGCACCGCCTCGATCACCGATGCGATGTTCCCGTGCCCGCCGCACTGCGCGACGAGCCTGCCGCCGGGACGGATCATGTGCGCGAGGTTGCGGTACAGCGCCTCTTGATCGCGGACCCAATGGAACGTCGCGGTTGAGAACACCGCGTCGGCGCATGCGGGCGCGAACGGAACGGGCGCGCCCATGTCCGCCACGACGATCGGCACCGCCTTCCCCAGCCGCGCGCGTGCGGTCGCAGCCATCGCCGGTGACGAATCGACACCGATCGCGCGCCCGCGGGGCAGCCGTTGCACCAACATCTCGGTCAGGCGGCCGCTGCCGCAACCGGCATCGAGGACGACCTCGTCGCCCCGCAGCTCGAGTCGATCGAGCACGACCACCCCCCAGCGCACCTGCGGGTCCGACACCCGGTCGTAGGTCTGCGCATCCCAGCGGATCTCGCTCATGGCGGCCATTATCGCGCGCCTCGCCTGGCGACGAGCGCGAACACTGCTGCCGTCCATGCCAGACGTCATATCCCAGATCGGTCGCTACGAGGGAGCGCGTCCGGCTTGCTGCTTGCGCCAGCCGTACGGCGTCAGGCCTTGGGGCTTGTAGAGGTTCAGGACGAGGATGACCAGCAGCACCAGCGTGCCGCCGACCGAGTGCACGAGGGTGTTCCCCACCCCCAACGCATCAAGTTCGCTGGCGGTCATCGAGAGCGGCGCGGCGACGTCGGCGTAGTGAGCGATCGTGCTCGTTTCCATGATCAACACGACGGTCGCGATAACGGTCAGGGTCAGCGAGATGAGCACCCAGTAGTGGCGGAACAGGCCCCACTTCGTTCCCAGCGACATGAGGACCCCGCTCGCGAGCGACGCGATCGCCAGCGGCACGATCACGTTTCGCACGATCGTTTCCATCGACGCGTACGAGGCGCGCAACGTCTGAAGCCCCGGGCCGCTGGCGACCGTGACGTCGAGAGCGATGTAGGCGGCAACCGCGCCGATCCACCCGATGGAAACCGTCAGATGCGCCGCCAGCGCGAACTTGCGTACGCCGCTGGACATGATCATGAGGGTCTCACGAGACCTTGATGATGCCGCGCATCCCCGCGCCGTAGTGGCCGCTCTGATGACACGCGTACTCCAGCGTGCCCGCATCGCCGAAGCGCCACGTGATCCGACCGGTTTCCCCCGCGTCGACCCTGACGCTGTTCGGCGTGTCGTGGCTCATGCCGTCGGGGGCGTGCGCCATCTTCTGGGCGTGTTCCTGCTGCATCGCCGCATCACCGACGGTGAACTCGTGGATGATCTTGCCGGTATTCGTGACGGCGAAGGTGACGGTCTCGCCGGCCAGCACCCCGATGGTTGCCGGATCGAACGCCAACGAGTCGAGCGTGGTGACGTTGATCGTGCGCGTCGCCTGCGCCGCGTCGGCCGGCGCGCCCACCACGTCGCGCTCGAGGGACATCCCGAGATGACGACCGGGCCCGTGCCCCTCGCCAACGACCCCCGTTAGCTTCAGGACCAGCAACACGACGATGACGAGGCCGAGCGCGCCGAAGATCTTGACCCATCGTGGAGTCGGCGGCCGCTGGGAGGCGGATGGTTGAGACATGTGCGCGACATTATCCGAGGCGTCGACAGCCGGCGCCGTGGCCGTGATTCCCCCCGGGCCGGGGCTGGTACGGATCTCCTCAAGGAAAGGAGGCCGACATGGCCGAGGAACTCGATGCGAGCAAGGGCTGGTGCTGTGACGGACGCACGTGGGTCGAACATGCGTCCGAGGGCGGCGACTGCTGTCAGGCCGAGGGCACACAGATCGATGCGCTGCCCGAGGACGGCAAGCAGCAGGCGAAAGAGCGCCTGAGTAAGGCCGGCGTAACCGGCGACGAGGAGGCCTGAACCACCGCGTCGGGGAGTACCGCGACGCGGCGCGTCGTCGCGATCCGTTCTTATACGGGATAAGGCCCACCAGTGGGCTTTATCCCGTATGAAAACAGCTTGAGCGGCGTCGCGGCCCGGGCGCGGGGCTAGTTGATGACCGGGTCGTGTTCTGACGCCCCACCGGTCGCTCCTGCCGTTGGCAGATATCCTCTCCGTCATGGGCCTCGACGTCGTCACCGAGATCGAGATCGCGCGCCCGCGCGAGGTCGTGGTCGGCTACGTCTGCGATCCGGACAACGCCACGTCTTGGTACAAGAACATCACGTCGGTCGAGTGGAAGTCACCGCCGCCGGTCGCCGTCGGCGCGCGCATCGCGTTCAGCGCTCAGTTCCTCGGTCGCACCATCGACTACACGTACGAAGTACGCGAGCTCGTCCCGAACGAGCGTTTCGTCATGGCCACCGCCGAAGGGCCTTTCGCGATGGAAACGACGTATACGTTCCAGGACACGGGAGACGGCGCGACGAAGATGACGTTGCGCAATCGCGGCGAACCGTCCGGTTTCTCGAAGGTCGCGGCGCCGATGATGGCTGCGGCGATGCGCGCCGCGAACCGCAAGGATCTGGCGCGCCTGAAGCGGCTGCTCGAAGAAAAGGCTTGACCGACCCGGATACCGCTTGGGAAAAGGTTTCCACATCAACGTTCGGGTCACTGCTCCTCACTCGCGTACCATCTGACTCGGCATGAAGGAACTGCACGAAGGGATCCAACTCGTTCAGCTGGTGCTCTTCGTTGCGCTCGCGGCCGCTTCGATCGCCCAATGGCGTCAACGCAAGGGTGCGCCCGCCGCCTGGATCGCCGTCGCGTTCGGCACTCTCGGCGCGATCGTGCTCGTGTCAAGGTTGCTGCCGGAGCACCCCACCACCGCCACGGACGAATGGATACAGAAGGTCCTCGTCGCGGTACTCGCCCTGTTCCCGTACAGCCTGTACCGCTTCATGGCGTCGCTGGTCACCCCGATACCCTGGATATGGATTTTCGCGCACATCCTCACCGCGGCGACGGTGGTCTTCGCCTTCCTACTGCCGGAGATACCAACCACCGGCGAACCGCGTACAACCGTCTTCACAGCCTTCGTGTATCTGCTCCTTGTCCAATGGGTGTTCCTCACCGCACGCGTGGTGCAGCGGCTCTGGAGCGCCGGCAACCACGAGCCGACGGTCACACGTCGTCGCATGCGGACGCTCTCGATCGGCGCCCTCACCTTGGCGATATCCCTCGTGATTTCGGGCGCGGCACCTGCAGAAGACGATGAGGTCCACGGCACGCAGGTGGCAACAGGCTTCCTAGCGCTGATCGGAACGCCATTCTTCTTGTTGGGTTTCGCGCCGCCTCGGTGGGTTATCGCAGCCTGGCGTCGAAAGGACGAGCTCGCGCTCCGCGAGGCCGAGATCGCGCTGATCCGCGCGGTGACCACCGCGGAGGTCGCGGACCTCTTGCTGCCGAGCCTGTCGCGTTTCATGGGAGGCCGTCGCTCCGCGCTCTACAACACCGACCGGACGGTCGCAGGCTCCTACGGGATGACCGAAGAGGACGCCAAGGAGATCGAAGCCGCTCTTGCGGCGAACGAGATCGTCCTGCCATCGGGTGAGGTCCTCCAGACGGCGCGCATCGAACGAGGGCTGTTGGTCGTCGTCACGTCCTCGCTCGCGCCGTACTTCGGAGACGAGGAGCGCAAGACGCTGGATGCGATCGCAGTCCTCACAGATATGGCGCTCGCTCGGACCGAGCTGTTCGACCGCGAGCGGCGCAACGTCGAGACGATGCGCGACTTCGTCGCCATCGCGTCGCACGATCTGCGCACGCCCATCTCAGTGATCGCCGGTATCGGCTCACTGGTCACGACGCAGTGGGCGGAACTTCGTGACGACGAGCGGCTGGAACTGGTAAGCAAGGTCGAGAAGCACGCGCTGCACTTGGCGCGGCTCGTCGAGGATCTGCTCACGGTCTCGAAGATGGACGCCGACGTCCTGGAGCTCGTCCGGGAGACCTTCGACATGGGGCCGGCCATACGCGAGGTGGTGACGGAGTTCGGAGAGCGTGCCCAGTCCGTTCTGGTGGAGGTCAACGATGGGATCGCCGTCGAGGCTGACCCCGACCACTTCAAGCGCATGCTCCGCAACTACCTGACGAACGCCTTCACGTACGGCGGCGATCCGATCATGATCACTGCCCGTCCCGTGAACGGCTGGGTGGAGGTGCGCGTCAGCGACCGCGGCGAAGGGGTGCCGGAGGATTTCATCCCGCGACTCTTCGACAAGTTCGCGCGCGCCGATAAGAAGATGAGCAAGGCCACGCAGGGAACGGGGTTGGGACTCTCCATCGTGCAAGGCCTTGCGCGAGCGATGGGTGGCGACGCCTTCCACGAGCCCAACTTCCCCACGGGCGCGACGTTCGGTATACGGTTGATGCGAGCGAGGACCTGATGGTTGCCAGAGACGTAGAATTGAAAGAGGAGCAGAACGTCCGCGTTCTTGTCGTCGTCGAGGACGAGCCGGATGTCCGACTCATCATCAAGTTGCATCTGCGGACCGACCCGCGCCTCAAGGTCGCAGGCGAAGCAAGCGATGCCGCCTCGGCGATAGAGCTGGCGCGCACCGAGGCTCCGGGCTTGATCATCCTCGACCATCAGATCGAAGGCGACATCATGGGGCTGGATGCGGCGCCGCTGCTGAAGGAGGCCGCGCCCAACGCCAAGATCCTGCTGTTCACAGCATTCGACCTCCGCCGCGAAGCGACATCAAGCCCCTTCGTCGATGCCTTCGTCTCCAAGCGAGACTTCAAGGATCTGTTGCCCGTCGTGCGTCAACTGCTAGATCTCGAACCCATCTGACCACCCGGCTGCAGGAGTCGGGTGATCACCGTCGAGGCCTGAACACGATCCGGCGCCTGCCGGCATCGGGGTGGACTGCAACATGCTGAGCGATGCCGATGAAGCGCACCTCCAGTGCTGGATGACCTCTATCCATGCGGACGAGTAACGCTGGGAGTGCCCTATCCCCTCGTCGATGCCACGCTCTTGGCGGGCGCGCTCTAGAGCCCTTGCAGCGACGGGCTCGGGCGGGCCATTGACGCCGCCGGGGACCTTCCGCAACACTCGGGACATGGCGCGCGCGGGTGAAGGACTCCCTGTTCTCGTTCGCGGCGCGTGCTGGCACGACTGTCCCGATACCTGCGCGTGGGAGATCCGCGTCGAAGACGGCAAGGCCGTTCAGCTGATCGCCGACAAGGAGCATCCGTTCACCTCAGGCGGGTTGTGCGCCAAGGTCAACACCTTCATCGACGATCGCGTCTACAACCCCGACCGCCTCCTGCACCCGTTGCGCCGCACCGGACCGAAGGGCAGCGGAACCTTCGAACGTGTCGGCTGGGACGAAGCCCTGTCCGGCATCGCCGCGCGACTGAAGGAAATCATCGCCTCCGCCGGCGCGCAAGCGATCATGCCCTACAGCTACATGGGCACGCAGGGCATGGTGCACGGCATGGGGATGCACCAACGCTTCTTCGCACGCCTCGGCGCGACCCACCTCGAGCGGACGATCTGCGGCGACAACGGCCAGGCGGGCTTCGCGGCCACGATCGGCGTCGACGCCGCGATCGATCCCGAGGATCTGGTGCATGCGCGCCACATCATCCTGTGGGGCACGAACACGGTCGTGACCAACCTTCATCTATGGCCGTTTATCGAACGCGCGCGTGCCGCCGGCGCGACGCTCGTGGTCATCGATCCGATCCGCACACGCACAGCGCTTGCCGCCGACCGCCACATCCGCCCGCTGCCCGGCACCGACGCCGCGCTCGCACTGGGCATGATGAACGTGATCGTGAGCGAGGGCTTGCACGACGCCGACTACGTGGAGCGCTACACCGTCGGGTTCGAACAGCTCCGTGCGCGGCTCGAAGAGTACCCGCCCGACCGCGTCGCGAAGATCACTCGTATCTCCGCAGAAGAGATCATCCGGCTGGCTCGCGAATACGCGACGACGCGACCCGCCGCGATCCGCACGCTGGTGGGCATGGACCACCGGCGCAACGCCGCGATGACGTTCCGCACGATCGCGTGCCTTCCGGCGCTCACCGGCGCGTGGCGCGACCGCGGCGGTGGGCTCGCCGGTATGACCGGGCGCTACATCCGCAACGCCGTCTCGATGGGCGCGCTGGAGATGCCGCAGCTTCGCGACCCGGCGGTGCGCGCGGTCAACATGCTCGAACTCGGGCGCGCGTTGACGTCACTGGATCCGCCGATCCGCAGCCTGATCGTATTCAGCAGCAATCCCGCGACGATCGCGCCGAACCAGAACCTCGTCCTGCAAGGCCTCGCACGCGAGGATCTCTTCACCGTCGTGCACGAGCAGTTCATGACCGACACCGCGCGCTACGCCGATTACGTCTTGCCGGCAACGACCCAGGCCGAGCAGCTCGACCTGATGTATTCGTGGGGACATCTGTATCTCTCCCTCAACCGCCCCGCGATCGAACCGCAAGGCGAGTCGGTCTCCAATGCGGAGCTCTTCCGGCGGCTGGCGCGCGCGCTCGGCATGGAGCATCCGGAACTGCAGGAATCGGATGAGGACATCATCCGCGGCGTGTTGTCCAAGCAGCACGCGCACACCGAGGGGATCACCTACGAGACGCTGCTCGAGAGCGGGTGGGCGAAGCTGCGCGTTCCCGACGACTTCCGTCCGTTCGCCGACGGCGGGTTCCCCACGTTCTCGGGGCGCGTCGAGCTGTACAGCGAGGCGCTCGAGCAACAGGGGTTCGATCCGTTGCCGGGATTCGAAGCAGCGCCGGAGAGTCCATCCGGCGACCCCGCGCTCGCGGCGCGCTTCCCGCTGTCGCTGATCGCGGGGAAGGACCGATTGCGTTTCCTGAACTCGAGCTACGGCGGCATCGCGCGCCACCTGAAGGCGGAGCGCGAGCCCCTCGTCGACATGGACGCAGAGGATGCGGCAGCGCGGGGCATCGCCGACGGCGACATGGTGCGCGTCTTCAACGATCGCGGCGAAGTGGACGTACGCGTGCGCATCGGCGACCGGGTCGGCCCGGGTGTTGTCGCGATCCCGTTCGGATGGTGGGGCTCGAGCTACGCCGGAGGCCGAGGCGCGAACGCACTGACCAACGATGAGGTCGCGCCGTTCGGTCGCGGCTCGGCATTCTTCGATACGCTCGTCGAGGTTCGGAAACTCGACTGAGCGAGGTTGCCCTGAGTGCGTCGGCATCGACGGTCGCACCGAAGACCGATGTGGTCCCAGTCACCGCAGACCGGCTCGATGACCTGGCCGACCTCTTCGGAACCAATGCGACCACGCGCGGGTGTTGGTGCGTCTGGTTCATGTCCACCGGCAAGCAGCGACAGGAAGGCTGGGGCACGGCGAA
The DNA here is from genome assembly GCA_046716205.1 of Actinomycetota bacterium. GTDB lineage: Bacteria > Actinomycetota > AC-67 > AC-67 > AC-67 > JBKJXT01. The sequence goes on along the minus strand of JBKJXT010000166.1, from coordinate 2,564 downwards.
CAGGACCCGGTTCGAAGCGTTCGCAAAGATCGCGAACCCACCCGCTGGTCTGCTTGCCTATCGCGACGGACAGGCGATCGGTTGGTGCGCCGTCGGGCCGCGCTCGCGGTACCCCTCGGCGATCGGCCCGCGCGCGGTGATCATGAAGGGTCGCGACCCCGGCGAGGACGAGGACGTGTGGCTCGTGCCGTGCTTCTTCATCCGGGTCGGCTTCCGCCGGACGGGCACCAGTTATGCCCTTCTGGATGCCGCGGTCGACATGGCTCGGAGCAACGGCGCCATGGCGGTCGAGGGGTTCCCGCTGGCGGGAGACGGCCGGCGCGTGGATGAGTACCTCGGGCGCGAGAAGCTGTTCGCCGCCTGCGGTTTCGAGTGCATCGCGCGCCCGACCCCGCGGCGCGCCGTGATGCGCCTCGCCCTGCGCTAGCCAAAGCGAACGCGCGGAGACGCATGTGCACTTGTGCGAGATCCTCCGCTGCCATCGACCGCCCGTTCGTACGGTAGCGAACAGTTCGCTGCCAGCGCCTGTACGAAATGTCATGCATTGACCATGTTTGAGCGGTGCGACTCCCGGGCATCCTCACCTCCTGAAGATCAGGAGCTGACGTCGTAGAGCAGGTTTTCGGCGCGGGAGTTCGAAGGCCACGTCGTTTGCCTGTCGCAGGGGGGTTGTTTCCTTATGGAGCTTGGTCGCAGATCGAAATGGAGCAGGAGCCACTCGATGCGCGTCATGAGCGCATGTGCGAGCGTCGCGCTGATCGGCATGTTCAGTACGCCGGCAGGAGCGTCGGGGAACACTCTGGAAGGGGCACGCGTTGATGCACAAGCGTCCTCGTCCACCTCATCGAAGGCCGAGAACACCGTTGCGCACCTCGAGGTTCTGGATCGCGAGATCCTCAGGGCGGGCGCGACGTCGAGTTCGGCAGGCCAAGACACCGCCTCGGATGCCACCGTGTTGTCGGTGCTCGGACATGAGGTGCTCGGCGCGCACTCTGAGACCAACGGCAACGGGTCGAGCACCTCGACGACCGGCTTCGGCCAGGACAGCTGCGGGACCACCGACGGCAGACTGTGCGTAGCGCTGCTGTACGGGGCGTCGATGGGCACCCAAGATGACGACCAGGCGAGCAGCACCGCCGACGTCGAACTGGTCTCGGTGTGCCTCAACGGCGACCAGCGCTCGCCGACCGACGCGTGCGATGGTCTGATCGCTGCGGACATCGGAGACTCGCACAGCGCCTCGCACAGCGACGGATCCACCGGCGCAGCCGCCTCCGACGGCTTCTCAACCCTGGTCGACCTGTGCATCGGAGGGACAACGGGCGCATCCTGCGACGGCCTCGGCCTCGAGCTCTTGTACGAACAGAACGACAGCGATGGCGGTACTTCGACAGAGGGGCTCAGCATCGAGCGTGGCGGCCAAGAGGTCGGCGGCGCACAAGACGACGACCTGCCTTCGTTTGCTTGCGGCGACGCGGTCGCGTGCCTGGAACTGACGGAAGGTTCGGCCACCGGCGGCAACGCGGGGCGCTCGGGCGGCCTCGACACCCCCGCCGGAGCAGCGGCCGCGACGGCCCACGGAACCGGCCTGCACCTCACACTCCTCGGTGAGGACGTTCTGACGCTTGGCGGAACCCGCGCAGAAGCCACCGATGGCTCCTCCGCAGACGTGACGGTGCTTGCGTTGCTCGGCCACGAGCTGATCGGGGCGCACGCCGACGCAGACGACGGGTCCTCCGCCTCGGACACCGGCGTGCTCACGGAGTCCTGCGGCTCCACGGATGGCGCGCTGTGCGTTGCGCTGCTGTACGGGAGCGCATCCAGCCACGATGACGGTGCGGGCTCGCAGAGTTCCTCAGATACCGCGGCTGTGTCGATCTGCCTCGGCGGAGAGCAGAGTTCCCCCGCGGAGCCTTGTGACGGAGCCCTCGGCGCGACGGTCCTCGAAGGTCACAGCGATGCATCGAAGGACAAGCAGGACGGCGATGCCGAAGCGACGCATTCGTCATCTGCCGCAGACATCTGTCTGGGCGGAGAGGGCGCCGCGACCGGCACCTGCGAAGGGCTCGGCGCGACCGTATTGGAGGCCAGCTCGCATGCGTCCGCATCCGCCACCGGCCCCGATTCGGGATCGGCCGACGCATCGACCGCGGTGATCGAGTCCGGTGGCGAGCGCGCGATCGTGATCGACCAGGCCCGGGACATCTCGCTTCCTCCAGGATGTCCCGACGCCTCCGTCATCTGCCTGTCGCTGAACGGGGCAACCAGCGCGACATCGCCGGCGCGCGGCAGTGCGACGGCGCTCGATGCCAGCGTGCTCTCCACGAGCGCCGACGAACTCATCAGCGCGACGGCCGGCACGTCAGACAGCGAAGCGTCCGCAGGCACCAGCGTGCTGAACAAGAAGGTGACCCGCGCGGACCCGGACTCCCCCGCGCGTCGCTCGATGGCCGCGACCGGCAGCATGATCCTCGGGCCTCTCGCGCTCGCGCTCCTGCTGACCAACGCTGGGTGGCTCTCCAGGTGGCGTGGGTCCCGGAGCGCACGGCGACGTGTCCGGCGCG
>JBKJXT010000165.1:0-8985 GCA_046716205.1 Actinomycetota bacterium | reverse complement strand
TCGGTGGCCTTCCTGTCCGTTCGATCCGCTGCCTCCGCGGCCATGGGGAACAGCGCCGCGGCGGTGGCGACCGAACGGCATGCGCTCGAGTTGGCCGAGCGGATCGACATCCAGATGCGCACCGCATCCCTCCGGGCGGCGGTCGGCTTCGCGCGCCTGGTGTCCGGGGATCCCACCGGCGCGGCATCCCACCTACGAGAGGCTCATCGGATCGCCGGATCGCTCGGCATCACCCATCCCGGCGTCATCCCTTATCGAGCGGATCTCACCGAAGCCCTCCTGGCCACGGGCGACCTGGACGAGGCGGAAAGGATCGCGCACGCGTTAGAGCAGGACGGAACGCGCCTTGGCCATCCGCGCGCGGTCGCCACCGGCGCGCGCGCCCTCGGGATGGTTCTTGCCGCGCGCGGCGATCTTGAAGCGGCGGCCGATGCATATCGACGCGCCCTGGATGCGCACGAACGCGTCCCGTCCGCGTTCGAGCACGGCCGAACACTGTTAGCGGCTGGCATCCTCGAAAGGCGACTGAAGCGCAAGAAGGATGCCCGCGACCTGCTCTCGCAAGCGCTCGAGATCTTCAATGGCGCCGACTGCGTTCCATTCATCGAACGGACGACGAACGAACTCGCACGGATCAGTGGCCGCGCGCCATCCTCGGGGGCCCTGACCAACACCGAACGGCGGATCGCGGAACTCGTCGCCGACGGCCTTACGAACGTGGAGGTCGCTGAGCGTCTCTTCGTCGGCTTGCGAACCGTGGAGTCACATCTGACCCGGATCTACCGCAAGGTCGGCGTGCGCTCACGGACCGAACTCGCCACCAAACTCCGCGCGTAGACCAACTCAAGGAACGGCCAAACTGTGTGGTTTCCCCCGTATCGAGGTTGATGGCTGCGCCCTATCTTCATCAGGAACGGAAGGAGATCGGCTGTGGCGAGGTTCATGGTTGAGCGGTACATGCCAGGGTCGAGTCGATCCGAGGTTCAAACGCTGGTCGAGCGGATCGGCTCGATCTGGGAAACGGACGTGGACGGCGTCACCTACGTACGAAGCGTCGTGATCCCGGATGACGAGGCGCTGTTGTGCGAGTTCGAGGCCGAGAACGCGCAGGCGGTGAAAGGAGTCCACGACCGGTTTGGCTTGCCCTTCGATCGTGTGATTGCGGTCGATCTAAGTGCACCGACACCGCGGGGCGATCGCGAGAGGGGGGAGTACCACTAGCCGCAGCAAAGCGATCTTGATCGGTACTACTCACCATCTTGCCGACGCGCGGCTCGATGCCAACCAGGGGGAAGAGATGCATACACTCACGCAAGCCAACGGCACTCCTGCTTCAAAGCGGGCTCGCTCGACGATCGCAGCGGTCCTGACCGCCACGCTCCTCGCGGCGCTCGCGATAACTGCCACTCCTTCGAGCGCTGCGCCGCAGACGACGTATAGCGCAACGATGAGCCATGACAGCAATTGCGTCCTTACGGTCACCGCTACTTGGCCGCGCTCCGCTCCTGTTAGCCAAGTGATCGTCTTCTGGCAGCAGGACGGCGCGTATTGGGCTACGGGAGATCCTGCGATCGCGAAGAAGGCCAAGTCCGTCCAAGCGGTCGCCGGTCCACTGGATCTCTCCATTGACTCACACAATCACGATGCACGCGTGCAGTTCTACGTGAGGGGTGCTCAGCAACTCGCGGAGGTATTCACGAACGTTGACGCCGCCCCGTGCGTGCTACCAACCCCAACCGCTTGACGTCTCGATAGACGGTGAGATGGGGCGGTAGTGGACGTATCGCTCGGGTGAACAGAACGAAGGAGCCCCATGGATGTGGGGCTCCTTCGTACCCTCGGCAACCCACTGCGGCGATCCGATGCACACCCAACTACACCCACGGATCCGGCCGGGACCCTTGCGCCCAACCCGACCGAACGGTCATGATGTCTTTCGAACCAGGACATCCGGGGCGAATCGCCTCGACCAGGGGAGGGTCTTCATGCGCCGTGCCGCCGTCGTTTTGTGCTCGTTCCTCTTACTCGCTCCGGTCATCGCCCTCGCGGACCCACCCCCGCTCCCCGAAGCCGGCTTCGCCACCGGCGGGACGCCGGGCACGTGCGTGCGCCGGTGGCCGGGGAGCGATCCGCTCGGCAACCAAACGTGGAACCCCTACGGCAACTCGTGTAGCCGGCTGAAGTTCTCGCTCGGACCCATCGTCGTGCAGCCCGGTCAGAACAGCACCTATCCCTACGTCGTGAACATCGAGAAGCCCGCCTACAACGGCTACATGACGCGCATCCGGCCGAACCTGGTGCTCGCCGACGGCAGCGTCCCGCCCGTTGACACGCTCCATATCCATCACGCCACGTGGCTGTCGGTGCCCGAGTACGGGAACGGGCCGTTCTTCGCGTCCGGCGAAGAGAAGACGATCGCGGAGTTCCCCTACGGCTACGGCATGCCCGTGTCGCGCTCCGACGTGTGGTACATGGTCCACATGATCCACGGCGCGACCGCACAGCCGTCGACCGTCTGGATCACCTATGAGATCGACTTCATCCCCACCGAGGCCGCGAACAGCCTCGGCATCGCTGATCCCGTCACCGGCGAATCGTGGACCGGCGTACGCACCATCAAGCCCTTCTGGCTCGACGTCTGGAAGAACGGCAGGCGCGCCAACTACCCCGTGTTCAACATGCAGCGGGGCTACGGCAAGCCGATCGAAGACCCGGTGACCAAGCAGCTCCTCAAGGGTCCCAACGGGCAGCAGTGGAGCACGCGTGAATGCGCGTGGCCAGACGAGGAATGCGCGGCGCTCGACTCCTGGGGTGTGACCGATGTCGGTCAAGGTCTTCCCGGCAACGGCAAGGGGACAGACATCGTCGCGGCCGCCAGCACGTGGGGCACGCTCGTTGGCATCGGCGGCCACCTGCACCCCGGAGGTCTGCGTGTCGAGGTGGACATGGTCCGCTGTCTCGACGGCGCAGGCGCGGAGGTCGCGCCCGTCGGGAGCGGCATCTCCACCTGGTCGGGCAAGAAGTGCGGTCCGGGCACGAGCGAAGACGTGCGACGTGTGTTCACCTCCGACGCGGTGTACTTCGATCGCGATGGGGGCCGCCCGTTGTCGTGGGACTTCTCGATGACGGTCGCCGGGCTTCCGTGGTGGAAGGTGAACCTCAAGAACAGCCACATGCTGCGGATCCGCTCGATCCACGAGACGGAGATGGCGTCCTGGTACGAAGGCATGGGCATCGCGGTCGCCTACGTGTGGCCGGGCAAGCTCGCGGGCGCCGACGCGTTCGATCCGTCCACCCGCATCGTCAACGACGTCCCCGCCGCACAGTGCCGGGCGGAGATCGTCTCGACCTTCCCGTTCCCGGCTGATGCCAACGGCGCTCCATTGATCTGTGCGCGAGGCAACATCACCCACGGGCCCCTGCCCGAGGCCGGCAACCTCGGCGATCGCGGCATGACCGAGTGGCAGCCCGCCGCGGATCTCCCGGTGACCGACACGATCCACATGGGTGGGTTCACCTATGCGCCCGGCGACCTCGCGACGGCCGAGACGGCCGGTCTGCCCGCGGTGAAGCGCACCGCGCCGCTGACCTTCGTCAACGAGGACGCTGCGGCCAACATCTTCCACACCGCGACCGCGTGCGCGTATCCGTGCAACGGCGCCTACACGCTTTCCTACCCGAGGGCCGACTTCGGGTATGGCAAGGCGTCCCTCGCGCCGCCGGGCGAGAAGCCCTACGTGCAGTGGGACTCCGCGAACCTCGGCGTCGTGCCCGATCCACTTGGCATCGGTCCGTCGAAGGGCGCGGCCACGTGGACGATGACGCCGGCCCAGTACGGATTGGGCGCCGGAGACATCGCGACGTACTTCTGCCGGATCCATCCGGCGATGCGTGGGGCGTTCCGCGTCGTGGACTGAGGCCGTCAAGCAGGTATCGCGGGGGTTCGGACCGAAAGGTTGGAACGAGCGACCGAATCAATGACTCGAGGGGGAACCATGAACCGCTGGAAGCGTTCCAACGACGACCTGTCCGAGGCGATGCCTCTCGATGTCATGCCGATCTCCAACGGCGAGTTCATCCCCCTGCCTGCGACACCCGAGCAGCGGGCGATCATGGCGCTGCAGGAGCACGAGGGCGAGCGCATCCGGCGCAAGCTCGGCATGTCGCGCCGCGACTTCGTCCGCAGCGCCGCGGCCTTGGCCGTCGGGTTCTGGGCGGTCGACAAGATCACCGGCGGGCGCGCGTTCGCCGATCACACGACCGGCGCGGAGTGCGTGCTCGACAACCCGCACGCGCAGCTCAATAACCTCCCCGGAGAGTTCATCTTCGACATCCAGACCCACCACGTCGATGAGGAGGGTCTCTGGAAGGTCGCCAACCCCGGCTTCCACGCCTTCTTCGCTGCGGTGTGGCCACAGTCCAACTGCGGCGACCTCGACCGCACCGAGTGCCTCGGGCGCTATCACTACGCCAAAGAGGTCTACATGGACTCGAGCACCACGATGGGTGTGCTGTCGGCGGTCCCTTCGTCGCCCGAGCGCAACCCGCTCCCCTGGAACGTCGCGGCCGACACGGTGGCCTGGCTCAACGATCTCGCAGGCTCCGAGCGCGCGGTACTGCACCGGTTCGTGATGCCCAACCGCGGCCACGGCTGGGCGACCGAGCAAGCCGCCATGAACCCGCTGTTCATGCAGCAGGAGCTCGACGACATGACCGCCGCGGCCGCGAACCCGCAGCTGCGCGCATGGAAGTGCTACACGCCGTGGGGCGATGTTCCCAATGCCAGCGGCTGGTGGCATGACGGTCTCGCCGGGCGCAAGATGATCGAGCACGCGATCGCGATCGGCAAGCCGTTGATCGCGACGCACAAAGGCTTCGCGCTTCCCTCGTTCGACTCATCCAAGACCGCGTGTCGCGACGTCGGCGTAGTCGCCCGGGATTATCCGGAATGCAGCTTCATCGTCTACCACTCCGGCTACAGCGGCGGTCTGACGTTCAACGGCGAGACGATCGGCGCCTATCCGGGCGACGGCACCACCGACTCGCTGGTGATCGGCACCAACGGGTTCGTGAAAGCGCTGCGCGAGAACGGCTGGTCTGCACGGCACTTCGCGCCGGGGGGAACGCCGGGGAAGCCGGGCGCTGCCGGCGACGGTGACCCGACCGTGCACGCGAACGTCCCGAACGTCTACGCCGAGATCGGCTCGACGTGGCGCGACAAGATGAACAACCAGACCCAGGCCGCGCACCTGTTGGGCAAGCTGATCAAGTACGTCGGTCCCAAGCGCGTGGTGTGGGGGACCGACAGCTTGTGGTACGGCTCGCCGCAGGCCGTGATCATGGGGCTGCGTCGCTTCGCGCGCGCGGACGACCCGGCGCAGTCGGTTGCGTTCAACATCCTCGCCAACAACTACAACCTTCCGTACGGTCTCGAGGGCGACGTCGACAACCCGCTCGTCGCGGCGACCGACCCCTCGCGCACGATCCGCAACGGGATCTTCGGACGCAACGTCGCAGCGGTCTACGGGGTCGATGCCGATGCGGCGCAGAACGCGATCAGCTGCGACCAGCTGGACGCGACGCTGAAGGATTCGGGCGCGGTCGAGAACCGTGGGACCGAGCGCGAGACCAGAACCCACGCGTCGAACGTGGTGTACGGGCCGCGGACGCGCCGGGAGCTGTTCGCGAACGTGTGGCCGAACAAGCCGTGGGCACCCTGATCGAAGCGTCACGTTGAGTTAGGCGCGGCCGCGACGCCATCCAGGCGCGCCGCACGTGGTGCAGAACCTGTGATCGGGCTCGACGGGGTGTCCGCTCGCACACTCGGCGTCGTGTGCTGCGCGTTGGGCGCTCGCGGAGGCGAGCGCTGCAACGGAGCCGCGAACTTGTGTAACTACGCGACACTATGTGTCGCTCCGGCGACATCAGGATGGAGGCGCGGTCGATAGACTCGCAACCTCTATGGCGCGCGCGAAGAAACAGAAGAAGCAGAAACGGACCAAGGACTGGGTCGGCCCCATCCCGTACGGCATCGGTCAGGTCAAGCCCAATCACTTCTCCGAGATGGCGAAGGTCGCCGTCGAGAACCGTAACCACCCGCTCTACGCGTGGCGCATCCTGCGCGACGGGGTCTGCGACGGTTGCGCGTTGGGCACCGTCGGGATGCACGACTTCACCATGGACGGCGTCCACCTCTGCACCGTCCGTCTCAACCTCCTGAAGCTCAACACGATGGACGCGATGGACCACGCGATCCTGCGCGACGTCGGGACGGTGTCGTCTCTCACCAGCAAGGAGATGCGCGATCTCGGGCGCTTGGGCTACCCGATGCTGTGGCGGCGTGGCGAGCCCGGCTACACGCGCATCGGCTGGGAGGAGGCCGCGAACCTTGCCGCCGGCGCGCTGCGGGAGTGCGCGCCCGACCGCATGGCCTTCTACCTCACCAGCCGTGGCATCACCAACGAGGTCTATTACATGGCCCAGAAGGCGGTGCGCGCGCTGGGCTCGAACAACGTCGACAACGCCGCGCGCCTGTGTCACTCGCCCTCCACCGTCGCGATGAAGGCAGCGCTCGGGGTGTCGGCGTCGACCGTCTCCTACAAGGACTGGATCGGCAGCGATCTGATCGTGTTCATCGGCAGCGACGTCGCCAACAACCAGCCGGTGACCACGAAGTACCTCTACTACGCGAAGAAGAAGGGCACGCGCGTCGCGATGCTCAATCCCTACCGCGAGCCGGGCATGATGCGTTACTGGGTCCCGAGCGTCGCCGAGTCGCTGATGTTCGGCACCAAGATCACCGACGAGTTCTTCAGCGTGCAGACCGGCGGCGACCTCGCGTTCCTCAACGGCGCGCTCAAGGCGTTGCTCGAGCGCGACGCGATCGATCGTGCCTACGTCGCCGCGCACACCACCGGCTTCGACGCCGTCGAGTCGGAGCTGCGCGCAGCGCGGTGGGAAGACCTCGAGCGGTTCAGCGGCACGCCGCGCGCCGAGATGGAGCGCTTCGCCGAGACCCTCGCTGCCGCGCGCAACGCGATCCTCGTGTGGTCGATGGGCGTGACCCAGCACCGCCACGGCGTCGACACGGTACGCGCGATCATGAACCTGGCACTCGCACGCGGACTGATCGGGCGCGAGTTCAGCGGCGTGATGCCGATCCGCGGCCATTCCGGCGTGCAGGGCGGCGCGGAGGTCGGCTGCGTGCCGAACACCTTCCCCGGCGGGCGCGCCGTGAACGAGGTCACCGCCAAGGAGATGACCGCGCTGTGGGGCTTCGAGGTGCCCGCGACGCCGGGCATGTCTGCGGCCGAGCAGATCGAGGCGGCGGCGCGCGGCGAGATCGACGTCCTGTGGTCCGCGGGTGGAAACTTCCTCGAGACCCTGCCCGATCCCGCGCACGTGCGCACGGCGCTCGAGACGGTGCCGCACCGCATCCCTCAGGACATCGTGCTCACCTCGCAGATGCTCGTCGAGCCGCGCGAGTGGTCGCTGATCCTGCCTGCACGCACGCGCTACGAGACCCGAGGCGGCGGGACCGAGACCACGACGGAGCGCGAGATCATCTTCTCCCCGGAGATCCCCGGGCCGCGCCCAGGCGAGGCGCGCGGCGAGTGGGAGATCTTCACCGACGTCATCTCGCGGGCGCGCCCCGATCGCGCGCGCTTCCTGCACGTCGACAACGCCGCGCAGATCCGCGCCGAGATCGCCCGCGTCGTGCCGCTGTACGCGGGGATCGAGACGCTCGCGCGCAAGGGCGACCACGTGCAGTGGGGCGGACGGATCCTATGCCGTGACGGCGTGTTCCCGACCGCCGACGGCAGGGCGCGCTTCGGCGTCGTCACGCCGCCGGAGTCGGCGCTCCCCGAAGGGCGGTTCATGATGTCCACGCGGCGCGGTAAGCAGTTCAACTCGATGATCCATCGCCAGCGCGATCCGCTGAACGGCGCTCTGCGCGACGACGTGCTGATATCCAAGACGGATGCGGCGGCGCTCGGGCTGCAGGACGGCGCTGCGATCATCGTTCGCTCGGATGTCGGCGAGATGCGCGGGCGCGCCAAGATCGCAGAGATCAAGCCTCGCAACGTGCAGGTCCACTGGCCGGAAGCGCAGCCGTTGCTGCGCCGCGGCACGGTCGACCCGCAATGCGGGGTTCCGGACTACAACGCGGTGGTCGAGATCGCGCCGGTGTAGCGGCCTACCCGCCGATCATCGACATCGAGCGTGCCGGACGGACGAAGTCTTTCTGCCCGATGTGATGGCCGGCCCACTTCGACGCGACGTTGCCACTGATCGCCGAAGCGATCTCGTCGTCGCCGGCGCCGTTGCGCAGCAGCGCGCGCAGGTCGGTCTCCTGCAACGCGAACAGGCAATTGCGCAACATGCCTTCGGCGGTGATGCGGATGCGGTTGCACGAGGAGCAGAAGGGCTCGGTCACGCTCGAGATCACGCCGATCGCACCAGGCGCGCCATCGGCGAACCGCCACATCGTCGCCGGCTCGGGGCCGTGGCTGATCGGTTCCAGCGGGTAGGTCTCGCCGATCGTCGCGAGCACCTCCCGCGACGGCACGACCGAAGCCTGCGTCCAGCCTTCGTCGGCGTCCAGCGGCATGAACTCGATGAACCGGACCTCGTACCCGGTCTCGCGCGACAGGCGCGCGAAGTCGGTCACTTCGTCCTCGTTGGTCCCGCGGATCACCACGCAGTTGAGCTTGATCGGGGCGAGGCCCGCTGCTTCGGCCGCACGCAGCCCGTCCATCACGCCGTCGAGGGCGTCGCGTCGGGTCATCTGGGCGAACCGATGACGCATCAACGAGTCGACGCTGACGTTGAGCCGGCGCAGCCCCGCCGCCGCGAGCGGCTCCGCGTGCGTTCCCAGCAGCACTCCGTTGGTCGTGAGCGAGAGGTCGGGTACCCCGCGTGCCGACAGCATCCCTACCAGGGTCGGGAGGTCCCGCCTCAGCAGCGGCTCGCCGCCGGTGAGGC
>JBKJXT010000164.1:0-5175 GCA_046716205.1 Actinomycetota bacterium | reverse complement strand
CCTCGCGTTCTGGGGTGCAGCATTTCTGATGGCGACCGTCGAAGGCGAACTTCAGGGGGACTCTTCGCGCTCCCGCGGTGCTGATGATGCGATTGAAGGGCGAGGCGAGGAATGACCCCTAGGGCATGGGGACAGCAACGCTGGCTCCGGTGCACAGCCTTAGGCTCGCCGGATCGCCGTCGCAGCGAGGTCCGTGGCCGGCCTGGGTATTCCACGGCGAGGGGACCCAGCAGTTGTCGACGGCGGTCTGCATCGGACTGCCGAGGAGTTGGTACTTCAATGTCGCGCACACGACGGGGTCGGCCTGAGACGCGGTCGTGGGGCCGAGGGTGGTCACGAGACCAACCACCGTCGCACAGATCCGCTGCCAGGTACGGACGCCGCGGACCGTTCGAACGTGACGCGATCGCGAGTCGCTTCTCCTCAGTTCACCCACCGTGCATCCCCTCTCAACGTCACCCGATCCGTGCCGGTGTATGGATCAGATCGGGAAGCGGCACTCGCAGCTCTCACCTGCCTATTCGCCTCCAGCGCTCCGTATCCTTGCGATCCGAGAAGATCCATGTGCCGGGTGGCTCCCGATGAACGATGAGCTCGCCAGAGTGGCCGCCCAGCTAAGCGTGATCCGGCGACAGCTCTTGGCCGAAGGTCATGAAGAGCCCGCGAAACTGGTGCATCTGGCGTTTCGTCAGCTGCGGAAGGCGCGCGCGATGCTCGACGCCCAAGCCGTCCCCTCGCCCGACGCTCAGGAGCACTCGCTCGAAGGGCCATGGCAGTCGTCTGTCCAGGCGAAACAGGTTGACATCGCCGACACCCAGCAGGCGCCGGCAAAGGCCAGGCGCGCAGCAAGGCGCGCGTCGAAGTTCGAGGGTCCCGACAAGCGACGAGTTCGTCGACGGACCTCGCAGACAGGAACCGGCGACAGGATCGAGGCCGAGACTCCATCACCGGGTTTCGCCGCGATGGTCCAACGGTGGATGCGCCACATCACGCACGTACTTCTGTCCTCGGAGCCGGGGGCCCGGACGACTGCGGTTGACGACTTGGCGCGCGAGGCGCGGCGTCTGAGCACCGAGCATGTTCGCGAAACCGCAGGAGCGGACTCTCGCTCGGTAGAGCGGTGGCTCCTTCGGATCGCCGCGAGTCGGGCGGCAAAGGCCGCACGGACCGCGACCGGCGTCGTCGACCCCCGCCTCGAAGCGATCGAGGATCCCGTCCCACGGAGTCGCGATCTGCTCATCCGCGCCTTCCGCGAGATGAGACATTCGAGAGCGTCGTGAGAGTTTCACGCTGATGCTGGCGCATCTGCTCTCGTGGCCGCACCGCGCGTGGCTTCGGAGTGCTGTCGCGTTGGGCCGTGTGCGTCCGGCAAGTGCCACTGGGGCTATCGTGGAGGCATCTTGAGTGGGCTGGAGTTCGCGAGCAAGATCATCGGCAATCTCGCCTGGCCTTTCAGCGTCATTATCCGTGAACTGCTGGAGTCGTCATGCTGACGAAGATTCATATCCAGAACTATCGATACTACGAGAACTATACGCTCGAATTCAATAAGAACTTGAATCTTCTCGTTGGAGACAACGACACCGGAAAGTCGACTCTCTTGGAGGCAATCAGTCTCGCTCTGACTGGGCGGGTATCTGGCCGACAGATCGCGACGGACCTCTCACCCTTTCATTTCAACTCACGAGCCGTAGCGAACTACTGCGCCGCTCTAAAGGCCAGGCAGGCTGCTGTCCCGCCCGAAATCGTGATCGATCTCTTTATGGAGAAGACCGAGCACACCGTAAAGCTGCAGGGGACCAACAATGGCTTTGGTGAGGACAGCCCCGGCACCCGAGTGCGCGTCTTTCCGGATCCAGACCTTGCCGCAGAGTTCCTTGAGTTCATTCAAGACCCATCCAACCTGAAACTTCTCCCAATCGAATACTACAAGGTCGAGTGGCTAGGATTCTCTGGGAACGGCATTACCGCCCGCGGCGTGCCTGCGACGGTGTCCATGATCGACGCCTCGATGATTCGGCTCCAATCCGGAGCTGACTACTACTTACAGCAGATCATTAGCAGCACCCTGAGCAAACCAGAGCGCGCTGAGCTGTCGCGGCAGTACCGCAGCATCCGTGAGGAGTTCGCAAAGCATGAGTCGGTCGCTTCCATCAACGGGAAGCTGACGGAATCGCACGGCGACATCTCGGAACGGAGCCTCAGCTTGTCGATCGACCTTTCGCAGCGATCCACGTGGGAGAGTAGTCTCGCACCGCATCTCGACGAGCTCCCTCTTCAGTACGTTGGAAAGGGTGAACAAAACCGCCTCAAAGTCCTACTCGCACTCAGTAGACAGGTGGACGATGCTCACGTTCTTCTCGTCGAGGAGCCCGAGAACCACCTCTCATTTGCGTCCCTCAATGTCCTCATCGACAAGGTCGTCAACCTGAGCGAGGGCAGGCAGCTATTTATCACGACGCACAGCTCGTACGTTCTCAACAAGCTTGGTCTCGGCAGCCTGATTCTGATGAGCGGGCAGCATCACCACCGCATCACCGAGCTGAGCACGAGTTCCGAGGACTACTTCAAGAAGCTGCCTGGCTACGACACTCTCCGGTTGGTGCTCGCCCGCAAGGTCGTCCTCGTCGAGGGTCCGTCTGACGAACTTGTCTTTCAGCGGGCTTACCTGGATCGCTACGGAAAGCTCCCGATCCAAGCTGGCATCGACGTATTGAGCACCCGCGGACTCTCCTTCAAGCGGTTCCTAGAATTAGCCATACCGCTTGGGCGGCCTATCGTCGTTGTGCGGGACAACGACGGCAAGGAACCGGCAGAGATCCGGGAGTCATATGCCGACTACTTGCAGCAGAAATTCGTCACCGTACGGGTGGGAGAAGATAAGAGCCATAAGACGCTAGAGCCTCAGCTACTCGCGGCCAACAGTCTCGCGGTCCTCAACGGCGTGCTCGGCGAGACCTTTGCGACCAGCGAAGAGCTTCTCGCTTACATGGCCGACAACAAGACCACCTGCGCCCTCAAGATCTTCGACTCGGAAACAGCGATCGTCATGCCGACGTACATCACCGAGGCATTGGATGACCTCGCCTAGACACACCGCAGTGATCGGCGCAGCGGGATCCGGAAAGACTCAGCAGATTATCGACCGGGCACTGGCCGCGGCCGCACAGGGTCGGCGCGTTCTCATCACGACCTACACGATCGAGAACCGGGCCCAGCTCGAACGTCGCATCGCAGCGGCGGCCGGGACCGTCCCCGCTGAGATCGACATCCTGACTTGGTATCGGTTCGTCATCAACGAGCTGTGCCACCCATATCAGCTCGCTTTCCTCGGCAAGGTGGGCGTGGTCGGGTCGCTCAACTTCGGCGGCGAGCCCTTCAGATACGCCAAGAAGACGGAACGCCAGTACTACCTAGACGCGCATGGCGACGTGTACAAGGATCGGGCGTCGGCGCTCGCTCTGCAGTGCAACGAGGCCAGCGCAGGTCAGGTAGTCGCCCGCCTGTCGTCCATTTATTCGGGAATCTTCATTGACGAAATGCAAGACCTCGCAGGTCACGACTTCGATCTACTCGACGCACTGCTCCAGTCTTCGGTCAATCTCTACCTCGTCGGCGACCCGAGACAGGCCCTTTACTTCACGGATGACAGCCTGAAGAACAAGAAGTACAAGGGCCCACAGTTTGTATCGTGGCTTGAAGAACGTTCGAGCTTCTGCTGGCTGGAGTGGTTGACCGAAAGCCATCGTTGCTCTCAGCCCATCCTCGATTGGGCCGACCAGCTCTTCCCCGAGTACGAGCAAAGCGTCTCGACTCATGAGGTCACCCATCCCGGTGATGGCGTGTTCACTCTCGCAAGGGACAAAGTACACAGCTACCTTGCTGAGTTCGGTCACGAGGTGACCATCCTTCGGCAGCAGAAGAACACCGACACCATGGGGTTACCGGCGATCAACATCGGCGTGTCGAAAGGCTCCACCTACGCACGAGTTTTACTCTTCGGCAGCGGGCCGATGGTGAAGTTCGTGTTGGGCGAAATCCCGCTCGATCAGCTGAAGCAACGGAACCGCCTGTACGTTGCTGTTACGCGGGCCCGCCGCAGCGTGGCGATCGTTGTTTGAGATACAAACGCTCGAACGGGAGTACGTGCGCATGAACGCGGACTTGTCGGTAGCAGGGGGCATCGACGACGAACGTCACGACTTGTTCACGAGTTTAGTGTCCTCTGGTGCGCGTTGAACGCCTCGGCCAAGATCTTCACGCGTCGCTCTCGCACGATCTCGGCCCGTCCGTAGTCCACCATCTCCGGGTCATTATCGCAATGCCGAAGTGGCGGTGAACGGTGTTGTACCAAAGGAAGCTCGAAGCGGATACACGCACAACGCTGCGATGCGCCGGCTGACCTGCAGTTCCGAAGTGCTCCTTGTCGCGCGCTGGTATCGACCTTGCGCGTTGTTTTGAGGCCTCGTGTGTACGGCTTTGTGTACAGCCCGGCTGTTCGGAGGGTCGGGGAAGCCCAACGGTCTTCTCCCTTCAAGCCTTCCGTGCTATTCGATGGCCGTCTGCGCCAGCGCGCGATAGAGGAACGGACCGATGCTCGAGATCCGCCAGCGCGCGAAGCCTGCCTCGGGGATCGCGGTCCGGACGTCCCGGATCGAGTAGCGGCTCACCGGTGGGAACAACTTCGCCACCGGTCGGGGGAAGAAGGCCGATGTGAGGTCCACCAGCAGGAGCTGGCCTCCGCGCCGGAGAACTCGGGCGGACTCGGTGAGCGCCTTGTGCCAGTCGCCGACGTGATGCCAGACGAACATGCTGATCATGAGATCGAAGCTCGCGTCGGGGAAGTCGAGCGAGGTTGCGTCGGCCTGCTCGACACGCAGCCGGCTACCGTAGCGCTCCAGCCTGGCGCGGGTCAGCGTGACCATCTCGGGGTCGTAGTCGCTGGCGGTGAACCGCCAGCCGGGGAAGCGTTGGAGGAACACCTCGGCGTTGAATCCACCTCCCGAGCCCACCTCAAGGACGTCGGCATCAGGTGGTAGTTGCGCTATGCGCACGGCCCACGGCAGCATCAGCCGCTGGGTGAGGGTCTTCCAGAGGCCGCTTTGAAGTACGCGCCTTTCGAGGCCTTGAAGTTCGGGCATCCTTGGAATGATGACGCATCGAGCGGGGCTGCAC
>JBKJXT010000163.1:0-9275 GCA_046716205.1 Actinomycetota bacterium | reverse complement strand
CCCAACGGCGCCGGCAAGACCACCTTCTTCAACTGCACGATGGGCGTCTACTCGCCGACCGCCGGCAACGTGTTCTACCGCGGGCAGGACGTGACGGCGATGCCGACGTACAAGCGGTGCAACCTCGGGATGGGTCGCACGTTCCAGAACGTCGGACTGGTGAAGTCGCTGCCGGTGATGGAGAACATGCTCGTCGCCCAGCACGCGAAGGTCGGCTACAGCGCGGTCGCCGGGTTGCTGGGCGCGCCCTCGTCGTGGAACGAGGAGCGCGCGCTGAAGGAGAACGCGCTCGAGATCCTTAGCTTTATGGGGTTGTTGGAGCATCGCGACGTCCGGGTCTCGAGCCTGCCCTACGGGTTGCAGAAGCTGACCGAGATCGCCGCCGTCCTCGCCAGCGATCCCGAGATGCTGCTGCTAGACGAGCCGACGTCGGGCATGAGCCCGGAAGAGGCGCACGCGTTCGGCGATCTGTTGCTGAAGTTGCGCGCCGAGCTGAACCTCACCGTCTTGATGATCGAGCATCACGTCCCGCTGGTCGTGCGCGTCTGCGATCAGGTCTACGTTCTGAACTTCGGCAAGCTCCTGGCGGAGGGCAAGCCCAAGGAGATCCAGCAGCATCCCGAGGTCGTCTCCGCGTACCTGGGCAGTGAGGAGTAATGGCCCTCCTCGAGATCCGCGACCTGCGCACCGGTTACGGCGCGCTCCCGGTACTGCACGGCATCAACTTCGAGATCGACGAGGGACAGTTCGGCGTCATGCTCGGTCTCAACGGCGCCGGCAAGTCGACCACGATGATGGCGCTGACGGGGCTGCTGAGGGTCTGGTCGGGTGACATCACGTTCAACGGAGAGTCGATCGCTCGGATGGATGCGACGACGCGCGTCGAGAAGGGGATCGCGCTCTCGCCGGAGGGGCGGCGCGTGTTCCCGGGTCTCAGCGTGCTGGTGAACCTGCGGCTCGGCGCGTGGGTGCGGCGCAAGGACGACGCCGGATACAAGCGTTCGCTGGATCTCGCCTTCGAGCTGTTCCCGCGTCTGTTCGAGCGCAAGGATCAGGCGGCAGGGACGATGTCGGGCGGCGAGCAGCAGATGCTTGCCGTTGCGCGGGCCCTGATGGCGCAGCCGAAGCTGTTGTTGATCGACGAGGCCTCGCTCGGCCTTGCGCCCAAGACCGCGCAGGAGATGTTCGCGGCGATCCGTCGGATCTCGGAGACGGGCATCACGGTGATCATGGTCGAGCAGAACGCCGGCGCGCTGAAGCTCGCCGACCGCGCGTGGATCATGCAGAAGGGAACGCTTGTGTTCAGTGGAGAGGGAGACGAGGAGTTGCGCGGCACCGACCTGCGCGCCGCCTACCTGGGCTAAGCCTCAGCGCTTCGCGCTCGCGCGCTTGGCCTCTACCGGGGCCGCAGTGGGCTCGCACACCCGGCACGGCTGCAGCCCGCGAGCAAGTGCCTCCTCGGTCGACGAGAACGTCGCGTTGCCCGTTGTCGAGACGAGCCGGCAGTCCGGCCGGTGGAAGCTGGAGCGTCCGACCACGACGCGCCCGTTCGCCGCCGCGGTCTCCAACGCGTGCTCGACCTCCGCGGCCGGGACCTCTGCCTTGGCGGGAGCAGTACCGCCCATGCTCTCGGCCAGGGTTTGGAACTGCTGGTTGAGGTTGTTCGACAGCCGGCGCCCGGCCTCGAACAGCACCAGCCCAACCCCGATCCCGATGAATGCGAGCCCTGCGACCCCGCCGGAGATGACGTAGGGGAACTGTTCCTGGATCGAGTCCTTGCCCGCCGCTCGATACCACGCCATCGCGATCGACATCAGGCCAAGGGCGATGAACCCGATGGCGATCGCTGCGGGAAGCCCCAGCTTCTTCATGGGCACGGATGCTACCCCGGGGGGTATGCGCGCGCCAAGGTAGTGGGAGTCGGGCTCATGCCAGCAGGCTGGCGTCGATGTCGCCGAGCGAGGTGCAACCGGCGAGCGCCATCGCCAGCGACAGCTCTTCTCGAAGCAGTTCGATCACGGTCCGCACGCCCGCTTCGCCGCCCGCGGCCAGCCCCCACAGCTGCGGCCGGCCGACGGCGACCGCCGTCGCGCCCAGCGCGATGCCCTTCAGGATGTCGGTCCCGCGACGGATGCCGCCGTCAACGATGACCGGAACGCGATCGGCGACGACCTCGACCACCTCGGGCAGGGCGGTCGCCGTCGGGATCGAGGTATCGAGCTGACGGCCGCCGTGGTTGGAGACCCACAACCCGTCGATGCCTTCGTCGAGCGCACGCTTGGCATCGTCACCGCGCACTATCCCCTTCAGCAGCAGCGGGAGATCCCCCGCCGCCTCCCGGATCCAGCCGAGGTCGTCCCAGTTGATAGAGGGCTGATTGAGCAGCCCGGACAGCGGAGATGACCCCGCCGCAGCGATCCGAGGATCGACGCCGAAGTGCACCGCGGCGATCCCTTCGGGGATCGTGAACGGGTGGCGCAGATCGCGTTCGCGCCGGCCCAGCAACGGCGCATCCACGGTCATCACGATCGCCCGGTAGCCGGCTTCCCGGGCGCGCTCGATCAGGACGCGCGACCGTGCCCGGTCGTTGTAGTGGTAGAGCTGGAACCACCGCGTCGCGCCCGGCGCGGCCTCGGCGACATCTTCCATCGGCGTCGAGGAGATCGACGACAACGTCATCAGCACGCCGGTTGCCGCTGCCGCACGCGCGGTCGCCTTCTCTCCCTCGGGGTCCGCCATCTGATGCAACGCCGTCGGCGCGAGCACGATCGGGCACGAGAACCGGTCGCCGAAGATCTCGCACTCGAGGTCGCGTTTGGTCACGTCCACCAGGACGCGGTAGCGCAGCTTCAGCGCGCGGAACGCCTCTCGATTCTCGCGCAGCGTCACCTCGTCGTCGGCCGCGCCTGCGTAGTAGTCGTAGACGTCGGCACGGAGTCGCTCGCGTGCGACGGCTTCGAACTCATCCACGTTGAGGGGCTCAGGCATGCGCGGCAGTTTATCCTTGCCCGCGATGGGGGCGTTGGACGGCATCCGCGTGCTGGATCTTGGCACCCGGATCGGCGCGCCGTTCTGCGCAACGCTGCTGGGCGAGCTCGGCGCCGACGTCATCAAGGTCGAGCAGCCGGGGACCGGCGACTTCCTGCGCACGATCCCACCCTTCGACGGGGACATATCGCTGTTCTGGGCGGTCGAAGGACGGGGGAAGCGCTCGATCACGTTGAACCTCGCGGATGCCAGGGGACAGGACATCCTGCGGCGGCTCGTCGAGCAAGCCGATGTGCTCGTCGAGAACTTCCAGCCGGGAACCTTGGAGCGATGGAACCTCGCGCCCGCCGATCTGCGCCAGATCAATCCCCGGCTGATCGTGTCGAGGGTCAGCGTCTATGGGCAGGATGGTCCGTATCGCGACCGCCCCGGCCTGGACCGCAACGGCATCGCGCTCGGCGGCTTGCTCCACATCACCGGCTACAGCGATCAGCCCCCCGTTCGGCCGGGCGTGATCGTCGCGGATTATCTCACGGCGCTGTTCAACACGATCGGTGTGCTGGCGGCGCTCGTGGACCGCACGTCCTCGGGCGAAGGTCAGCAGGTCGAACTCGCCTTGTACGAGAGCGTGCTGCGTGTGATGGAGTGGACGGTCGCCGCCTACGACCGGCTCGGCATCGTTCGAGAGCGCGCCGGCAACCGGTTGCCGAACTCCGCGCCTTTGGACAACTACCGATGCAATGACGGGGCGTTCGTCTGTATCGCAGCAGCCGGCGACGTTCTGTTCCCGCGACTGTGTCGCGCGATGGGCCGCCCGGAGTTGCTCGACGATGAGCGGTACGCCACGCCGGAGGCGCGCGCCGCGAACGCCGACGCCATCAACGGCGAAGTCGCAGCGTGGTGTGCTGCGCGTACCTCCGCGAAGGTTGAAGAGGCGCTGATCGAGGGCCAGGTGCCGGTGAGCCGGGTCTACGCGGTCGACGACATCGTGGCCGACCCCCAGGTCCTCGCCCGCGGGTCGATCGTGGAGGTCATGGATCCAGTGCTGGGCGTGGTCCGCCAGCAGGCGCCGGTACCTCGTCTGGACCGGACACCACTGCGCATCCAGGGCGGCGCGCCGACGCTGGGGCAGCACAACCGCGAGATCTTTGAAGGTCTCCTCGGTTTATCGCGGTTGGAATGTGATGAACTGCACCGGGATGGTGTGATCTGACCGATTCAACAGGCCCCTCCAAGGGGCCGACAACATCTATGGAAGCGAAGAGGTTTTCGAAACGGCAAACCGCCGGCAACGGCGGGACGCAAAGTTCCAGACCCGGCAACGCGGGTGGCTGAGCTACCGAAGAACCTTGTGGCCCACATCGGGCTCCAGGGCGAACCTGAGATCGATGGGGGCATGGATGCCCGGGAATACAGACCTGTTCGCGCCGAGCCGTCCGGCTCGGGTGAGCAGACGATCCGCCTTGATCGCCCTCGCGCTTTGCGCGGGGATGCTGATCGCGAGCGCGCCTGCCGCGCAGGCCGCAACGACGACCGCCGAGTCGAAGATGGCCTCCTACATCAACAACACGCGACAGGCAGCCGGTCGCAAGCCGTTGCGGCTCGTCTCCAGCGTGAACGACATCGCGCGCTCGCACAGCAAGACGATGGCGGCAACGGGCAGCATCTTCCACTCCAATCTTGGCTACAAGCTTCGCAACTACAACTGGAGCGTGTGCGGCGAGAACGTCGGCATGGGACCGAGCATCTACGGGCTCCACAAGGCGTTCATGGCCAGCGCACCACACCGGGCGAACATCCTGTACCGAGGCTACGAACGCATGGGCATCGGGATGGTCTACAAGAACGGCTCCTACTTCGTCACGGTCATGTTCCTGGACTACGCATAGCTCACGGGGGTGCCACGCAGAGGCTCGCCGTTATCGGCGGGCTTCCTGCTTTCCCGGACGGGATGCGATCCAGTCCGCGATCACGTCGGCCAACTCCGCGCTGACGTGTGACGCCGGCCTGCCGGACACCTTGTGGGAATGATCGCCGCCCTCCACCCAGTGCAACGTCGCGTCGGGCAGCTCCTTCACGGCGCGCTCAAGAAGATCCGGTGTCGCGAACGGATCGCGGCGTCCTTGCAGGAAGAGCATGGGCGCGGTGATGCGTGCGAGATGCTCGGTCCGCAGACGATCGGGCTTGCCCGGCGGATGGAGCGGATAGGCGAGGAAGATCAGCCCGGCGACGTCGATCCCGTCTGCGGCGATGTGCGATGCCATCCGTCCGCCGTAGGAGCGGCCGCCGATGAAGACTCGCTGCACCTCGATCTGGCCGACGACCGCTCGCCAGCAGGCCTCGTCGGGCGCGGCCTTGGACGGTGAGCGGCGGCCCGCCTGCGCGTAGGGGAGGTTGAATCGCACCGCGGCGATCTCCCGCTCGGCGAGGCCGTCGCAGACCGCCTTCAGTTGTGGGGTGTGCATGTTCCCCGCGGCGCCGTGGGTCAACGCGACGACGGTGCCGGCTGCCTGGTCACCGTGCCACACGCAGTCGACCTCGCCGGTCTCCAGACGGAAGCTCATCGCAGAACGACTTGGATCGTGTGGCGCCACCCTTGCGGCATGATGCGGTCGGCGATCGCGCGGTCGAAGGCCCCCGCGGCATCGGAGAGCGTGCGGGCGATGCGGCGCGCGACGGGGTTGGACGACAGCGCCGGGATCTCGCCGACCAGGTAATAGTTGAGCCCGAGCACGAGGATCCACGCCCACGACGCCGTTGCGACGGTGATGTCCTCGAACCCGGCTTTCTCTGCGAGCGCCGCGATGTCGGTGGGCTCGAAGGTGTGGAGGTTCGCGGCGATCGACGCGAGCTCCCAGTGGCGGTGCTCGGCGTCGTCGGGGCGCCGCACGAGTCGCTTGATCGCCTCGACAACGCGCACGGTGGTTCCCACGACGGCACCGACCTGGCGCTCACCGCTGGGCGTCGGCTCCGCGATCACGATGGCCGCGCCCCCGGGCGCGAGGACGCGCCGCATCTCGGTGAGCGCGGCGAGCGGGTCGGGCACGTGATGCAGCGCGCCTCTGGCGATCACCAGATCGAAGGAGTCGGTCGCGTACGGCAGCCGCTCGGCGTCGTTCTGCGCAAGCAGCACTTCGACCTCGGCCCGCGCAGCATTCTCACGCGTGCGGCGAACCATCTCGGTCGAGAGGTCGCCTGCGTGCACCTCATCGGCGAGCCCGGCGACGGCAAGACCGATCGCGCCGTAGCCGGTGCCGCACGCGACGTCCAGCGCTCGTTTCACATGGGGCGGCGCGCCCAGCAGCCGCGTCAGATCGCGACGCACCTCGCGCCCGATCCGCGCGTCGTAGTCGATCAGGAATCGGTCGTCGTAGAAGGCTGCTTCGCGGTCGTGCACGAGCGCGTTGAGCTCTTTGGCATCCATAGGCCGCGTAGTATCGCCTGCGGGTAGAAGAGCCGTCTAGCTCAGAGCCGCGCGCAATGCATCCTTGCGCACCTTGCCGCTCTCGGTCTTCGGGAGCTCCTCGCGCAGCTCGAGCCGCTCGGGAAGCTTGTGCTTGGCGATCCCGCGCTCGATCAGGAACGCAGCGAGATCTTCCAGCGTCAGCGACGACACGGCGACCACGACGGCGCACGCACGTTCGCCCAGGCGCGCGTCGGGGACGCCGACGACGGCGACCTCGGCGACGGCGGGGTGTGCTTGGATCAGGTCCTCGAGCTCGGCGGCGCTGATGTTCTCCCCGCCGCGGATGATGATGTCCTTGATACGACCGGTCACATGCAGCAGACCATCGCCGTCGATGAGTCCGACGTCGCCGGTGGCGAACCATCCCTCGGCGTCGGTACCGGGGTTGGGGGCCTTGTGGTATCCGACGAACATCTCCGGCGAGCGCGCGACGATCTCTCCCTCTTGCCCCCTCGGGGCGTCGCCGGCGGCGTTCACGATCCGGATCTCGGCACCTCCGAGCGGGCGGCCGTCGGACTCAAGACGCACGTGCTCGGCGTCCTCGACGCGCGAGCCGGTCAGCGTGGGAAGCTCCGTGGATCCGTACGCCCGCTTCACGACGCACCCCAGCACCTCGCCGGCCTCGCGCACCGCGGCCGCCGGGATCGAGGCCCCGCCGGTCGAGAACAGCCGGAACGAGGCGACGTCGCGCCCGGCTGCGTGCTGCGCGAGCCCCAGAAGGAAGGTCGGCGGCCCCGTCATGAACGTCACGCGCTCGCGCTCGATCAGTGAGATCGCCTGCGTGGGGTCCCATCGCTCCAGCAGCGCCGTCGAGCTCCCGATCGCGAACGGCGCGAGCACCCCGTAGACCAAGCCCGCGACGTGACCCAGCGGCGCGCCGCCGAGGTTGCGATCCTCGGGCGTCAGTGCGTGGATGTCGGTGAACGAGTCGACCTCGCACAACAGAGACTCGTGCGTATGTTGCACTCCCTTCGGGTTGCTGGTGGTTCCGCTCGTATACAGCAGGAGCGCAACCTGCGTCGGATCATCCGGCATCGGCGGCGGGCCCGACGGCACCGGCGTCGCCAGCAGCTTCGTCAGGTCGAAGGTGCGCGGCTGGGGGCTCGCACGGACGAGCACGATCGCACGGATCCCCAACTCGGCCTGGACGCGCCTCGCCAGCGCGAGATGGTCGAAATCCCGGTAGGTGTGGGGGATCACCAACACCGAGGGGCGCGCTTCGGACAGGATCGAGCGCATCTCCCGCTCGCGCAGCGCCATCGGCAGCGGGTTCGAGATGGCGCCGATGCGTACCGCCGCGTGATGCAGGACCGCAGCCTCCCACCAGTTCGGCACCTGCCAGCTGACGACCTCGCCGGGCGCGTCGACGATCGTGGTCAGCCATCCCGCGAGACGCTCGATCGATGCAGCGGCGTCCGCGAAGGAGAGCCGGACATCTCCATCGATGAGCGCGAGGGCGTCGCCGCGCTCGGCACAGACGCGCGCCTGCCGCTGGGGCAGCGTGTCGCGCCCCAACAGGCCGTCGGAACGCCATCGCGCGCGGAGTTCTTCGGACGTCATGGAGCGCACACCCTACCGGTGGCTGTTGGCCCCCCCGCGTGCAGGTGAGTAACCTAGGGCCCCACATGCCGAAACCACGTCCACGTCCACGCCCCGGGCAGCGTCCCGGCGGCGGCGCCGGTCGCACCGGGAGTCCGCCGCGCGCCGGATCGCGCGCCCGAAAGATGGCGTCCAAAGCAGCGCAGCGCGAGAAGCAGCAGGCGCGCGTCGGGCCCGAGAAGGAAGAGGCCATCGAGATCGATGGGCTCGTCACCGAGGCATTGCCTAACGTGATGTTCCGCATCCAGCTCGACAACGGCCCCATCGTGCTCGGCCACATCTCGGGCAAGATGCGCAAGCACTACATCAAGCTCGTGCCGGGAGATCGGGTCAAGGTCGAGCTCTCTCCGTACGACCTCACCCGCGGCCGGATCACCTTCCGCTACCGCTGAGCGAGGGAGAGCCGGCATGGACTTCGGCATCCAAACCGGCCAGCAGCATCGCCCGTACGATGAGATCCTTGCGCTCTGGCAGCTCGCCGATCGTCTGAACTTCCGGACGGCGTGGCTCTATGACCACCTGGTTCCCGTCGGCGGCGACATGAACGGCAACGTCTTCGAGGCCTGGACGCTGCTGTCGTCGTTGCTGTCGCGCACCGAGCGCATACGCGGCGGCATCCTGGTGACGTGCGTGATGTATCGGCATCCATCGGTGCTCGCGAAGCAAGCCGTCACGGTCGATCACGCCAGCGGCGGCCGGCTCGAGTTCGGGATCGGTTCCTGCTGGAACGCATGGGAAGCAGGGCTTTACGGGATCCCGTTCCCCGCGCTGAAGGAGCGCAGCGAGCGGCTGTCGGAGGCTCTGGATGTCCTGCGCGCGATGTGGGGCACCGGCGAGGAGTTGGTGAGCGGCTCGCACTACAACGTCTCGTCGGCGCACGCGTCGCCGCTTCCCGTTCAGCGCCCCCATCCGCCCGTGTGGGTCGGTGGAACCGGCAAGCGCATCCCCTCGATCGTCGCCGAGCATGCCGACGGCTGGAACGTGGTGTTCACGACCTACGACGAGTATGCGGGGCATCTCGGTCGCGTCCGCGCCGCGTGCGAAGAGACCGGGCGCGATCCGGCGTCGGTGCGGCTGTCGTTCGGACAGCGCGTCGTGGTGGACGCGACGCGGGAGCAAGCCGAGGCGCGCGCGCGCGCCATGTACGAGTCGCACGATGCTCCGATCGACGACTTCGTACGCGAGCGCGTCATCTTCGGTGCTGCCGCCGACGTCGCTGCAG
>JBKJXT010000162.1:0-16492 GCA_046716205.1 Actinomycetota bacterium | reverse complement strand
TGCTGAAACCGCTCGCATAGGTCTGGACGGTGGGGTTCGGCGCGTCGGCGTGAAAGGTCAGCACGCTGGCCGCGCCGTTCTTGGTCAGCGCGTTGCCGAAGGAGTTGCCCGAGCCGACGAAGATCGTGTTTCCGTCGGGTGACACGGCGAGCCCGCCGGCGGAGGCGACCGTCGTGGTCAGACCCGCGCCCTCGGTTTTATCCGCTTCGATGCGGCGCACGACGGATCCGTCGGAGATCCACAGCGAGCCGTCGGCGAACATCAGGTTCTCCAGGACGTGGCCGAAACCATAGTCCTTCCACACGATCGACTCGGTGACGGTTCCCGCGCACGCGCTTTGGGTGAGCGACGCGGCGTCGGCGGGCGCGGTCAGCGCTAGGACGGCTGCGATCGAAACGAGATGACGGATGCGCATCGGACTCCCTCGTGGGCTGTGGTGATGGTGGGAGTTTCTGCCGTGAGGGCCGAGATTCCTGCTACAGGTAAAGACCGGTACCGCCGTCGACGCGGTCGGAGGCGACGGCGTGGACGTCGCGCTCGCGCAGCAGGATGTAGTCCTCACCGCGGATCTCGACCTCGAGGCCGCCCTCGGGCAGGTGCAGGACGTGATCGGCGGCTTCGATGTTGCGGACGTTGGGACCGACGGCGACGACCTCGGACCAGATGCAGCGCTTGTTGACGCTGGTCGCGGTCGCGGGGATCAGAAGGCCGCCCTTGGACTGCCGCTCGCCATCGGCCGGCTTGCGCAGCAGCACGCGGTCGGCCGTCATCCGGACCGACTGCGAAGGGTCTGAACGTGAGATGGGCTTCAGCTCTGCCATGACCGCAGAAGGATAGCGCCCCGCACCAGCAGGCGGCGTGGCGCCCACTTCCGCCACGAGACGAAGCATGGACCGACCCGATGACCGGAAGGGTACCAATCGCTTTGGGCGACGCCTCAAGTTGAAGTTGCTGGTCAGCGCTTCCCGATATTCCCGTTGCATCCACCAGGGCGATCGGTAGGGGCCCAGCGATGTTGGATGAGGGGACCCCAGGGAGGAAAGGCCACGAGTGGTCGCGGCGCGCGGGGTACCGAATTGTTTCAATCACCTTGTATGTACCGAAGTTCTTTAAGGTTCGGTATCACTGCTTCGCTGCGGCAAAGCAGGACTTCCCGGCAAAGAGCGGAACTAAGCGGATATGCGGGGAAAGGGAAACTACCGAACCTATCGGGGAAAGCGGCAACTCGCGACAAGCCTTACGTTGCTGTGCGCACTTGCCCTGGTCGCAGCCCCGGCCTCCGGCGCGCCCGCTGCCCCGGTGATCGACGCTCCCACGCAGGATGCCTTCACCGCCGGTCCCATCGCGCAGCTCGAGGGCACCTCGGTCGGCAGCGTCGTGCTCGTGCGGATCTTCGAGGGCGCGACCCTGCTCGCGGACACCGGCACCCAGAACGGTTCCTGGCGTGCAAGCGTCGGGCTCTCGGACGGCTCGCACACGATCACCGTCTACGGGCGTGACTCCGCCGGCGTGTGGAGCGCGCCGTCCGCACCGCGGACCTTCATCGTCGACTCGGTCGCGCCCGCCGCGCCGGTCATCACCGCCCCGCTCGACGGAGACGTCCTCGGATTCAGCCTGCTGACCGTCGAGGGCACCGCCGAGCCTTTCGCGCACGTCACCGTCACCGACGCCGCCGGCCCGGTCCTGCACGCGACCGCTAACGCGTCCGGCGCGTGGGCGGCCGAATGGAACTTCGCCGACACCACCCACACCCTGACCGCAACGGCGACGGATCGCGCCGGGAACACGAGCCTGAACTCCCCACAGACGACGTTCACCGTCGACACCAGAGGCCCCGCCGCTCCCACGATCACCGCGCCGGCGCGCGACGGCTTCGTCGGCACGACCACGGTCGCGATCGCCGGGTTCGCAGAGGCTGGCTCGCTGGTCAAGGTGTTCGAGGGCGCGACGATCCTGATGACCTCGCCGGTGTCGGACGGGACATGGTCGGGCACGGCGACCTTCACCCCCGGCGCGCACACGATCTCGGCCCGCGCGTTCGACCCCGTCGGCAACCCGAGCCTGCCCTCGGCGCTGCTGAACTTCGTCGTCGACCTCACGCCGCCGGCCGCGCCGGTGTTCACCTCACCCGCGCCCGGCGCCTACGTGGCCGATCCCGTGACGATCACCGGCACGACCGAGCCCTACGCGCGCGTCGAGCTCCGCGCAGGCATCGTCACCAGCCGCGTCGCGCACGCCGACCGGTACGGCGCCTTCGCATTCACGTTGGAGATGCCGAGCGGGACCTACACCTTCACCGCGCGCGCGACCGACCGCGCCGGCAACATCGGCCCGGAGTCGCCGCCGCTGACGTTCACCGCCGACGCCGGCGTCCCCGAGGTGTACCTGGAGACGCCCAACGGCACGATCTTCTTGCCCGGGCAGTTCCCGCTGATCAAAGGGCGCGCGCGCGACGAGATCGGCGTCGCCGGCGTTCGGCTCGACTACTACGACCTCCTGGGCAAGCTCGCCTACCGACAAACGGCGAGCTGCTGGGAGTGCCCCGCGGGCGTCGACGTCGAGTGGCGCGTGGAGATGTCGCCGCCGATCGGACGCTACGAGGTCTACGCGTACGCCATCGACCGGGTCGGGCACGAATCCCTGCCGGCCAAGGCCATCATCGTGAAGCTCTAGGGCGAGGCAGGAAAAGATGCGGCGAAACGGCACCAACGGACGAACTCGGACGAAAGTCCTGCGGAAGAAACGGCAGAATCGGTACTTACGGACGCCGTGGAGAAAGGAATCCTCCCGCGCGCGCCTGATCGTCCTGCTCGCCGTGGTGCTGTGCGCGACCGCCGCGCCGGCCTTCGCCCTCAACGAGCCGCAGATCGTCTCCACGTTCCCCGACGTCGAGGGCGCGGCGCGCCACGGCGACGTCGAGAAGGTGCTCGCGACCTACGACCGCGACCTCGACGAGGCCAACTCCGGCTTCCAGCTCTTCGACAACACGATGACGCCGGTTGCGGGGTTCTTCCATCTCGCCGGCGCGCGGTCGCAGACCGGCGGCTTCCGCACCGCGGCGTTCCATCCCGATGAGTTCCTCAGCGAGGCCAAGAGCCCCTACACCGCCAAGGTGAAGGCGCGCGCCGCGGTCCCCGCGGATCCCGCGCACACCACCTGGCGTTTCTGGATCGACGACACGCCGCCGGCCACGCCGTTGCTCACCGCGCCCGTGGACGGCAGCGTCGATCGCGGTCAGCCCGTCATCGCGCGCGGGACCGGCGATCCGGGATCGCGCGTCGTGGTGGTCGAGGGGACCGTGCGCGTCGGCGAGGACGAGGTCAACCAGTTCGGGAACTTCACGATCGCGCTGAACTACTCGCACGAGGACGGCGTGTTCCACTCGATCTGGGCACACGCGGTCGACCGCCCGGGCAACACCAGTCCGCCGACCCCGCTGGTGACCTTCGAGCACGACAGCATCGCGCGCATCCCGCTGATCTCGTTCCCGCTGGAGAGCTCGAGCCACAACACCACCACCCTGACGGTCACCGGCGAGGGCAGTCCGGGCACAACGATCACGCTGACCGAGAACGGCTCGCCGTTCACCTCCGCCACCGTGGAGCCCAACGCCCGCTGGTCGGCGCCGTGGACCTTCAGCGCCGGCACGCACTCGATCACGGCATCGACGGTGGATGACGGCAACTCCACGGTGCGCACCTTCACGGTCGACCTGAGTGCGCCGGGCGCGCCGGTCATCCTCAGCCCCGCGGCCGGCGCGCAGCTCAACGATGCCAACGTCACCATCACCGGCACCGCCGAGCCGAACGCGAACGTGCGCATCCGCCAGGGCTCGGTGCTGCGCGCGACGACTCCCGCATCGGGCGCCGGCGGCTGGTCGGTCACGCTGCCCTTCAGCGACGGCGCGCACACGATCTCGGCGACCGTAGTGGATGCGGCCGGCAACATCGGCCCCTCGGTGTCGCGCTCCTTCGTGGTCGACACCGCCGCCCCGCCGATGCCTGTGATCACCTCGCCGGTCAACGGCGCGTTCGTGAACGTGAACCCGGTCCCGATCTCGGGCTCTGCAGAAGAGGGCTCGACCGTCAAGATCTACGAGGGAACCGTGCTGATCGGCACGGCAACCGCGGCCGGGTCCGGCACCTGGTCGACCGCGATCACCTTCACGCAGGCCGCCCACTCGATCACCGCGGTCACGGTCGACGGCGCGCAGAACGCCGGCCCCTCGAGCCCCTACACGTCCTTCACCGTCGACACGACCGCGCCGGGGGCGCCGGTGATCACCGCGCCAGCGCCTTCCTCCACCGTGCCTACCGCGTCGGTGACGATCACCGGCACCGCCGAGCCCGGCGCGAGCGTGTTCGTCAAGGAAGGTCTCGCGACGATCGCCTCCACCGGCGCGAACGGAGCCGGCGACTGGTCGGTCGTGGTGGCCTTCGGTAACGGCTCGCACACGATCACGGCGTACGCGATGGATGCCGCCACCAACCTCAGCGCTCCGTCGCCGCCGGTGACCTTCACCGTGTCGGCGAGCGGCGATACGACACCGCCCGGCGCGCCTACGATCGTGAACCCCGCCGACTCTTCCTTGCAGCCCGCGTTCGTGAGCTTCACCGGGATCGCCGAGCCGGGCTCGACCGTGCGGATCTTCGAGGGTGCGGTGCAACGCGTGAGCGGTACCGCCGACGGCGGCGGGAACTGGCGCGTGGGCGCCACCTTCCTCACCGGGTCGCACACCGTTACCGCCACCGCGTCCGACGTCGCCGGCAACGTCGGCGTCGCCAGCGCGCCGCGCACCTTCAGCGTCGACGCCCAAGCGCCCGAGATCTGGCTCACCACCGCAGGCGGCGCGCTCTTCCTTCCGTTGCAGCCGGCCGTCATCGCGGGAGGCGCCCGCGACAACCTGGGCGTCGACCGAATCGTGGTGGAGTACCGCGATCTGCGCGGTGAGCTCGTGCTGAACGCGCCGGCGAACACCTGCGGGGGCTGTCCGGGGTCGCCGGTCACGTGGGAGGCGCGCCCGGTCCTGACGCCCGGGATCTACTCTGCCAAGGCCTTCGCGGTAGACCTTGCCGGGAACCGTTCGCCGGCCGCCTCGCTGGGGTTCTACCGCCTCTGAGGCCGCAGGACAGAAGCGGCAAAAGCGGCAAAGCTGAACGTTGACGCTCCGCCGAGCAGGGAAATCACCCAAACCCACCGAATCACTCCCAAAGCGGTGAAACCATGCCCATTCGCCGCAAAGCAGAAGAGGCTTTCTCGCAGCGATGGCCGGGCCTGGGGGTCATCGCCGAACTGGAGGTTCCTCCATGGGTCAGTCTTCTCTCGTCGCGACGCGCTCGGCACGAGCGATCGTCGTCGGCATCCTCACCGCGGCCATCGCGCTGCTGCAGGCTCCGGCCTTCGCGCTCGACGCGCCGGCG
This sequence comes from Actinomycetota bacterium, assembly GCA_046716205.1. Taxonomy (GTDB): domain Bacteria; phylum Actinomycetota; class AC-67; order AC-67; family AC-67; genus JBKJXT01. The sequence goes on along the minus strand of JBKJXT010000162.1, from coordinate 11,072 downwards.
TTGCCGGGCGCGCCCGGTGTCTCCGCGACACTGGCCGCCGGCACCGTCGAGATGCCCGACGCCGACGGCTACCTCAACGCCGCCGAAGCCGCCGCCGGCACCAACCCAGCCAACTGGACCGGCCCCGTCGGCGCCGTCAGCGCGGAAGTCTGGTTCGAGGACTCCGTCGGCGTCACCCCCGCGGGCTGCGGTCGGTGGAGCGCAGGCCCCAGCGGTCTCGGCGCCGTCAACGCCCCGTGCGCGGCCGCACTGCCCGAAGGCGAGTTCTTCTTCAAGGCTGAGTGGTCCGATGGGCTCGGAAACACCTCCGACGTCGCCTCGACCAGCCTCATCAAGGACTCCCTCGCGCCGGCCGCGCCGTCGGTGTCGATCGACACCTCGCCGGTGAACGCCGCGAACGCTGCAGCGGTCGCGGTCTCGGGCACGACCGAGGCCGGCGCGTCGGTGCTCGTCAGCTTGACCGATGGCGTTGACAGCGTGAACGACACGGTCACCGCCGACGGCACCGGTGCCTTCACCGCAACCCTGGACGCCTCCGCTCTGGCCGACGGCACGCTCAACGCGAGCGCTGTCGCGTCGGACGCGGCAAGCAACCCCAGCGCAGCAGGCGTCGACTCCGTTCTCAAGGACGCAACGGCCGCAGCGGCCGGCGTCAACATCGTCGCCGCCTACATCAACCTCGCGGGCCAGGACGCCGTCGGCGTCGCCGTGACCGGCGAGCCCGGCTCGACGGTGGACATCACCATGACCGACGAGGACGAGAACGAGGTCTCCGCGCAAGACGTGGCCGTCGGCACGACCGCCACGATCGATGCCTCCTCGCTCCAGGACGGCACGATCACCGCCAGCGCGGTGCTGACCGACGCCGCCGGCAACGTTGCCGCTGCGGCAACCGACACCGCGATCAAGGACACGGTCGCGCCGGTGGCCGGCACGCTGACCTTCGACGACGGCGACGGCTACATCAACGCCGCCGAAGCAGCCACGAACCTGCCGGTCACCTGGGACGGTCCGGCCGACGCGGTTTCTTCGTCGGTCTGGTTCGCAACCGCGGACGGCACCATCCCGTCGGGATGCGGCCCGTGGGCCAGCACGGTGGACAACACCGGCGCGCTGCCGAACTACTGCACGCCGAACTTCGTGGACGGCGAGATCACCTTCCGCGGGACCTGGACCGACGCGGCCGGCAACGTCGGCGCCGAGGGCAGCGTCTCCTCGATCATCGACCGTGCAGGCACCGTCGACATCACCTCGCCGGCCCCCAGCGCCGCGTTCGCCGGCCCCAGCGTTGTGGTATCGGGCACCGCTGAGATCGGCTCGACGATCGTGCTGAAAGAAGGCCTCGTCACGCTCGGCACGGCCACCGCCCCTGCCGGGACGTGGAGCATCACCGCGTCGGGCCTCATCGAGGGCGCGCACAACGTCGTCGCTGAGGCGAGCGACGTCGTCGGCAACGCCAGCACCGACACCACCTCGTTCAGCATCGATCACAGGATCCCGGTCATCGTGCGGCCCGCTCCGGCGTCGCTGCAGCCCGGCATCGCCGCGATCAGCGGAACCGGCAAGCCTGCCAGCGTGGTCGAGGTCTTCGAGGTGCAGGGCACCACGCTCACCCTGATCGCGCGCGCGAACGTGTCTTCGAGCGGCGGTTGGGTGACGGAAGCGGGCTTCTCCAACGGCGCGCACAAGATCCGCGCCCGCGGCATCGACGCGCTCGGCGCGCTCAGCCCCTACACCCCCGACGTCGCCTTCGTCGTAGACAGCGCCGGCCCGACCGTCGCGATCACCACGGCGAACGGGGCCTTCTTCCCCGGAGACCCGGAGATCACCGGCACGGCCAAGGACCTGGGTGGCAAGGTCGCCAAGATCGAGCTGCGCTACTTCAACGAGCTGCTCGGGGGCCTCGTGCTCTCGACCACCGCCACCTGCGCGAACTGCGGCACCTCCGATGACGTGACCTGGACGCACTCGCCTGCGTTCCTCCCCGGCTACTACCGCGTCGAGGCGGTCGCCGTGGACCAGGTGGGCCAGCGCTCGGGTGCGGTCTCAAGACGCTTCACCACGCTGTAACCGGGCTTCAGAGCGGAGGGGGGGGAGAGTTCCCCCTCCGCTTCCGTTTTGGGTGTGGAATATGAGGCAATCCGGAAAAACCGCACACCACTTTTCCGGCTCAGGCAGGAAAGGGGGGCAAGGCAGGGAATCTAGGCCACAAGGTGTGAATCCGGGCATAGGTGGCGGCTCTGCCACAGCGTCTAGGCAGGACGGACGCAAGAGTCGCGGCCCATGTGATCGAAGCGCCACTTACAGGTTTCGGCGCGGCAGAGCGTGCTCCGCCGCAAGGAGGAAGAACGATGGAACGTAAGGGTCTCCGCAGCGCCCGAGTGCGCACGGTGCTCGCCCTGGCGACGCTCGCCGTGGGCGCGCTCTTCGCTCTTCCGGCTCAGGCATTGTCTGCCGGTCAGACGGAGTTCGCAGACGCGAACAACGACGGGTACGTGAACGCCGCCGAAGCCGCCGCGCTGGACTCCGGTCCGTCGGTTCCGGTGAACTGGCTCTCCCCGGGCGCCGACTACGAGGACGCGCTGGACACCACCTTCGGATCGTTCGTCGACGCGGGTAACAACACCCCCACCGGTTGCGGTCCCTTCGGGTTGACCCCCAGCGGCACGGGAACGGGCTGGCTGAACAGCGGTTGCTTCGCGGGCTTCGCCGACGGCGACACGATCACGTGGGTCGTCGAGTGGACCGACAACGACGACAGCCTCGCGGCCGTCACCGCGAGCGACACCATCGTCAAGGACATCACCGCGCCGATCGCGTCGATCACACTCGCTGCCGGCGCGGACAACAAGATCACCCAGCCCGAAGCCGCCGCGGGCGCGCCGGTCACGTGGAGCGTTAGTGAGACAGGCCCGACCGTCACTGTTCGCGCCGCCAACGACGGCCAGCCCTCGCCCGCCGCCTGCACCTGGGCCGGTTCCCCCCGCGCTGCCACCGGAGCGGTTACTTCTGCTTGCTTCGCCGCGCTGAGCCAGGGCAACATCGACGTCATCGTCGAAGGTACCGACGACGCGGGCAACACTGCGGTCGCTTCCGACCCGAACGCCGCGCTCGTGCTGGACACCGTCGGCCACGCCGCACCGATCGTCCAGATCCTCACAGACCCGATCAACAGCTCGAACGTGGGTGCGGTCGCGATCAAGATCACCGGCGTCGTCGGCGCGCCCTACGCGCTGACCGTGGACGACGTCCCGGCCGGTGGCACCGTGGTCTCCTCGTCGGGCGCGATCCCGGCAGGCGGCGTCGTGAACGCGAGCGTAGCCCTCGGTACTCTCGCCGACGGCGTGATCACCGCGAGTGCAACACAGCAAGACGCGGACCTCAACTGGAGCGTTGCAGGCACCGACACCGCCCTCAAGGACACCGCCGCTCCGGGAACCGCGCCGGTCATGTTCTCGCCGGCAGCGGGGAGCCTCAACAGCGCACTGCCGCTGAAGGCCTCCGGCTCGAGTGAGCCTGGCTCGACCGTCGAGATCTGGGTCGACAAGGGCCTGCAGCCCGCGATCAAGGCAGCAACGACGCTGACCAATGGCGCCGGCGCGTGGACGGTCGTACTGCCCACCCGCACCGCCGACAAGGGCTTCGGCTCGTCCGGCACCTACAGCATCAAGGCGCGCCAGATCGACTCCAACGGCAACCCCGGTGGGTTCGGCCCGCTGCGCACCTTCGACCTGGACATCGACCTGCCACTGGCCGTGATCGACGCACCGGCGAACCAGTCGATCTACGACCACGACGACACGATCGTGATCTCGGGGACGGCGGCCGACACCAACGGCCAGAGCTTCGCGAAGCTCTTCGCGGTCGAGCTGGACGTGTTCAGCCCGGTCACCCCGGACCTCAACGCGCAGGTCGTGCCGAACACCGCCGAGCCGGCGAAGACGACCTACCGCTACCAGATCGCGGTGGGCAAGAGCGTCTTCAAGCACAACGCGACCTGCAAGGGCACCGACGTCGCGCTGACGCCGTGCGGCCTGAGCGGTCCCAACGAAGCCACCTGGAGCTACGACCTCTCGTTCCTGCCCCCGGGCCCCTACACGGTGCAGGTTCGCGCCCTCGACATCGCAGGGAACTGGTCGGCGCAGTACGCGACCGTGAACTTCATCAAGCTGTAAGCACAACCCGGTAACACGGAGCGAGGGGGTCGCGGCGGACCTCCTCGTTTCGCGTTTCCCGGTCTTCGTCGTCCAAGCAACCCAGCCCTCGGGTGTGCGTCGCGATGCGGGCCGCGCACCTCCCCCCGTAGGATGCGCGCTCAGATGGAACCGCGCGCGCCCGACCCGCAGCAAGCAGGGATCGGGTTCCGCATCGGCGTCATCCTGCTGGGACTGCTGATCGCCGGTGTCGCGTTCTCGGCGATCAACCGCGGCTCGGACCCCGGCGCTGCGCCCGCGCCGGCCGCCGACCGCGCCGTCAGCGTGATCGCCCAAGGGCTGCCGATGGTCGCCGGCAACGACACCGCCGTGCGGATCGGTTTCGACCCGCAGGGCGGCGCGCGGCTGATCCTGCGGTTCACGCCGTCGGATGCCCGCATCAACCTCTGCCCGTTGACCGAGATCGATGCCGCGCTGCCCCCCGCGACGGGATGTCGCGCAGACATCTTCAACGGCGTGCGCCAGGAACTCTCCCCGCAGGGGTTGCGCGGCGTCGCGTTCGTGCTGCGCGAAGGCGAGGCGCGCGCGGACCTGTCGATCGAGTACGACGCGCGCACCCGCACGCTCGCGGCGCGCTTCCCGCTGCTACGACCCCCAACCTCGCCGACGGCGTGCAAGGACAACGGCTGCAACCCGTTCTTCGAGCTGCGTCCGACGCGCGCCGGTCGCTTCAACGCGAGCGCGCGATGGGATGGCGGCGACGCGACGCTGGTGCTGCTTCAGGGAAGCGTGCTCGGACGATCCGAGACCGCCACCGGGCTGCCGTATGCGGAGCCCGCTCGTCGCGACGGGGTGACACCGTTGTCGATCGCTGCGTCCTTGAGCGCGCCGGGAGAGTATGCGCTCGCCTTCCGCGCCGGCAGCGGTACGTCGGCATCCCCGCTGCGCTCCATCCAGATCGACGCGACCTGGCCGGAGTGACTCAGGTCGTCTTGACGATCAGCACGTTGCACGGCGCGTGGTGCGATACCTGGTTCGGCACGCTGCCCAACAGGAACCGGCGCGCGCCCGTCATGCCTTTGTTACCGATCACGATCAGGTCGTAGCCGCCGTCCTCGGCAACCTCGAGGATCTTGTCCGCGGCATCGCCGGCGATCGTCTGGGTCTGCGCGTCGGCACCGAGCTCTTTGAGCGCCTTCTCGAGGACCCGCTTGCCGTCCGCCGGGTCACCGACGTGGAGCAACGTCGCGGTCGCACCGACACTCGAGGCGAGCCCGGCGCCGATCTTCGCCGCGCGCGCAGCGGTGGGTGAGCCGTCGGTTGCGATCAGGATCTTGGTGTACATGGCGGCCTCACTCTTCGGTCGTGTGCACGATCAGGACGTGACAAGGCGCGTGGTGGGAGACGGTGTTGGGCACCGAGCCCATCACGAAGCGCTTCGCGCCGGACATGCCACGGTTGCCGACGATGATGACGTCTGCCTTCTCGGCCTCGGCGGCCTCGATCAACGCATCGGCCGGCGCGCCCTCGCGCAGGACCGTGCGCAGCGTGACCTCCTCGCCGTAGCGTCGCTCGACGTCGGACAGCAGGCCCCGCCCCACGTCGATGCCCGGCGCGACGTCCTCGGTGAACGGCGCGGAGCCTTCGCGCGGTGCCTGGTAGGCGCTCATCACGACGAGCTCGGCGCCCGTCGCCTTAGCCAACTCGACGGCGTGCTCAACGGCCGTCGCGGCCGTGCCACTTCCGTCGGTGCCGACGAGGATGCGCTGGAACATATGAGCCCCTTCTCGATCACGTCACGCATTGCGCGACCGTCCCCCGTACTTCCGCGCCACGATAGCCGCGCCCGCGCGGCGAATCCAACCTCAGGTCAGCAGCAAGGCCTCCAGATCCGCCACGTCCACACCGGCCGGCTGCGCCGCCAGCACCGCGCGCGCGCCGTCGAGCGCCTCGGATGCCTCGTCGTGGCGCCGCCCGGCATCGAGCGCCCTCGCCAGCAGCGCCAAGGCGCGCGCGCGTTCCAGCTCCCAATCCGTGGCTTCCAGCAGGGCGAGCTCCTCGCGGAAAGCCGCCTCGGCGCCGCCGGGATCGCCGCCGGCAAGCAAGGCGCGCCCCAGCGCCCGCAGGGCATCGACCCGCGCCAGCACCTCGTCGCCGGCTTCCTCCGCCGCGGTGCGCGCTTCTTCCACCGCCTGCTTGGGCTCGTCCATCTCGGTCAGGATCTCGGACAGTAACGCGCGGGAGCGCGCGCCCGAGAACAGTCCGATCGTCTGACGCCCCAGGCGTTCCTCCAGCACCGCGCGCGCCCCGAGGAGGTTCCCGCGCGAGCGCTGGATCGAGGCCAGCAGCCACCGCGTGCAGGCGGCGCGCGACCAGATCGCGCCGGCTTCGGTGTCCTTTGTCAGCGCCGCGACCAAGTCGTCCGCCGCGTCCAGATCGCCTTCCTCGAACGCGAGCCACGCCCGTCCGAACTCGAACTGCCCGCGGTAGAAGGGATCGCCCAACTCACGCGCGCCCGCCTCGCCGGCCTCGATCGCGGCGCGCGCGCCGGCGAAGTCGCGCCGCAACATGCGCACCGCGACCAGCGGATAGTGGCCTAGTGCCAGTGCCCACGCCGCCGAGCGCAGATCCTGCCCCGAGATCGCCTCGCGCGCGATGCGGTCGGCCTCGTCGAAGCGTCCGCGCAACACCTCGACGTAGGCGCGCAGGATGCGCTGGATCTCCAGGGCGAAGCCGACCGAGTGCAGGTACTCCGGATGCTCGATGCGCAGGTGATGCTCGAGGCGTTCGGCGATCGCACCGGCTTGCATCACGTCGCCGCGCAGCAACAGCACCCACGCCTTCATCCCCAGGCACCATCCGGCGCCTTCCTCGTCGCCGAGCTCGCCGAAGATCGCCGCGCCTTCGTCGAGGTAGGCGATCGCGTCGTCGTGGCGGCCCATCAACATCGACGCCCAGCCGAGGTTCTGCAGCGTCCACCCCTCGCCGCGCCGGTCACCCAGATCGCGGTAGCGCGCGAGCGCCTGACGGAACCACAGCACCGAGCTCGACCAGCGTCCTCCGAACAGCTCCAGCTGGCCGTGGCTTCGCAGGCCAGCCGCCTCCTCGCGTCCGTCGCCGATCTCCTTGGCGATCTGCAGCGCCTGCGCGAGCGACTCGCGCGCCAGCTCGGCGGTGCCGCCCATCCGTTGCGCATCGCCCAGCAGCCGTAGCAGCTTGCCTTCCACGGCGCGGTCGCCCACCGCGCGCGCGTCGGCGAGCGTCTGGGAGATGTCGGCGATCGCGTGGCCGGTATGTGTCCCGCCCCAGGTCCCGATCAAGGCCTCGATGTAGCGGGTGCGCAGTCCGAGGCGGTCAGTGTCGTCGGTGCTGAATTCCAGCGCGCGCTTGAAGAAGCGCGTGGCCTGCTGCGCGGCGTCAAGGGCGAGCGCCCGATCGCCGGCGCGCTCCAGGTACAGGCGGGCCTTGGACTCGGCGGCCGGCTCGGCGATACCGACCTCGCGCGCGAGCGACGCTGCGCGCTCGAAGTGATGCGCGGTCAGGTCGGACACTTCGCGCCGGGCGACGTCGCCTGCGGCCTGCTCGAGCCATTCCCCCACCGCCGCGTGCTGGCGCGCGCGCACGTGTTTGGGGACGCTCGCGTAGGCCACCTCGCGCACCAGCGTCTGGCGGAACCGGAACCCCGGCTCGAGAGGAAGGAACGGCGCTTCGCTCTGCTCGATCAGCTCGCGCACTTCGTGCGAGCCGAGCGCCTCGGCGGCGTCGTTGCCCAGCGCTTGCAACGCGCTCGTCCAGAACTGCTCGCCGACGACGGCTGCGTCCTGGATCAGGCGCTTGCCGGCGGCCGGCAGCGCATCCAGGCGCGCCGCCACCAGCGCCTGCACGCTCACCGGCACGGTCACGGTCGAGCGCTCCTCCGCCGGGCGGTCCAGCAACAGGCGCGCGAGCTCCTCGACGTAGAAGGGGTTGCCGCCGGCGCGATCCAGAACACTCTCGCGCAGCATCAGCGGCAGCGTGGGCGCCAGGGCGTCGAGCATCTCCGCCGCACGGTCGCGGGCGAGCGGCTCCAGTGGCATGACCATCGACCCGGTGCCCGACCCCCACGCCGGGCGTCGCTCCAGCAGCTCCGGACGTGCGAGCGAGATCACCAGCATCGGCGCGCGCGTCTGCGCGAGGCGTTGTACGAAGTCCAGCACGGGGTCTTCGGCCCAGTGCAGCTCGTGGAACAGGATCACCAGTCCCTCGCCCGCGCACGCCACGCGCTCGAGCACGTTCGCCGCCGCTTCGAACATCACCGGGGTGGTGCCAGACGCGGGTGAGCCGGCGTCGCGCACGCGCGCCTGTCCCCCGAGCCCGAGCAATGGCGCGAGCACCTCGACGTCGACGGTGGCGCCGACCTCGTCGAGGCGCTCGCGCAGTTGCGCACGGTCGGCGCTGCCGCGCGCGTCGAGCCCGAGCGCGCCGCGCATGACCTCCTCGACGGCGAACGCGGCCGATGCCGTGCCGTAGGGCAGCGAGCGCCCGTTCAATACCCGCATGCCGCGCCCGCTCGCGCGGCGCGCGAACTCGCCGCCGATGCGCGACTTGCCCATCCCCGCGTCGGCGACCAGCGTCGCCAGCAACGGACGACGGTCGCGCCGCACGATGCGCGCGAGCGAGTCGAGCACCGCGAGCTCTTCCTCGCGCCCGATCAGCGGCGCCGCTCGCGAGGTACGCGCGCCGGGGAGTCCGCGCTCCGACGTCGCTTCCCACACCGACACCGGCAGCCGCTTGCCCTTGGCGTTGACGCGACCGATGCGGCGGTACTCGATCGCGGCGCGCGAGGCCTCGTAGGTGGTCTCGCCCACCAGCGTCTGGCCCGGCTCCGCCGCCTCCTCGATCCGGCGCGCCGTGTTCACCGCGTCGCCCAGCACCGTGTAGGAGTCGGAGCCGCCGACGAACCCGGCCACCACCTCGCCGGTGTTCACCCCGATGTGCATCTGCAGCGCGATGCCGCGTTTCTGCTCAAGGCCTTCGGAGTCCTCGGCGAGCATCCGTTGGATCGCGAGCGCGGCACGCACCGCACGTTCCGCATCGTCCTCGTGCGCCTGCGGCGCGCCGAACACCGCCATGATCTCGTCGCCGATCACCTTGTCGACGCGCCCACCGAAGGAATGGATGATCTCGGCGAGACGCTCGAACGTGCGGTCGACGATCGCCTTGATCTCCTCGGCATCGCGGCGCTCGCTCAGCTCGGTGAACCCGGCGATGTCGCCGAACAGCACGGTGACCACGCGACGCTCCTCGCGCGCCTGGTCGAGCTGCGGCGCACCGCACGTCGGGCAGAACCGCGACCCGAAGGTGATCGAGGCTCCGCAGCGCGCGCACGTCACCGTCACCTCCGGCGCCATACCCCACCATCCTCGGTCAGGATCTCCTCGGAGCGCAGCTTGTGCAGGTGGGCTTGCACGCTCAGCGCGGCCGCGGCGTGCAGGCGCGCGTCCACATCGGCGTAGATGCGCGCCACCATCTCGACGACCTCGCGCGCGCCGGCGTCGATCGCGTCCAGGATCTGCTGCTCGCGCTCGAGCCGGTGCGCGATGTAGTAGTCGAGCACCGCGTCGGGCTCCTCGACCACGGGTCCGTGGCCGGGGTAGAGCCTGATCGCGCCGACGGCGCGCGCGCGACGAAGCGAGGACATGTAGTCGGCCATGTCTCCGTCCGGATAGGCGACCACGGTCGTCCCGCGCCCCAGCACGTGATCGCCGGTGAACATCGCGCGCTCCGACTCCAGCACGAACGAGAGGTGATCGCTGGCATGACCCGGCGTGTGGATCGCGGTCAGCGTGGTGCCGTCGACGTCGATGCGTTGGCCGTCGACGATCGCGGCCGCGGCCGCGCAGACGCCATCGCCGCCGCCGAACGCCGCCAGCGGCGCGCGCGCCATCGCCGCGAACGTCTCGGCGCCTTCGGCGTGGTCGGGGTGGCCATGCGTGAGGATCACCAGCGATGGCTCGCCTGCTTCACCGAGCACGCGCTCGAGGTGCTCGGCGTCGTTCGGCCCCGGGTCGATCACCACGGGCGTGCGCGCGCCGACGACGTAGGTGTTGGTTCCTTCGAGCGTGATCAACGACGGGTTCGACGCACGAACGAGCGTGACGAGGTCGCTCAGTGGCTCGATCACGGCGCGTGCGTCGAGCCGTCGGGGAGGATGACGCGCGGCTCGCCGTCGTTGTCGATCACGATGCGCGGGAGGATCTGCGAGTTCGGGCGGCCGACCGCTGCGTCGAACAGCTCCTGGGCAGTCGCGTAGGGCATCAGCGACTCCAGCATCTTGCGCGGCGGGAAGATGATCGAGCGCTGGCCTTCCAGGCCCTGGCGCACCGCCTCGCGCGGCGAGATCCAGGTGCTCGCCGTCATCTCGAAGTCGTCGTGCAGCGGAGTCTGCTTTTCGGGCATGAGCGCGACGAAGAAGCGTGTGTCGTAGCGGCGCGGCGATTGGATCGGCGTGACCCAGCGCGCCCAGAAGCGAAGCATCGTGGCGTCGAAGCGCACGTGCGCGCGCCGCGTTCCCTCCAGCGCGTCGTGCTCGCCGGCTTGCAGCTTGTGCCGCAGGGCGATCAGCTCTGCGGCGTCGCCCAGGCGCATCGGTGCCCCGTCGGGACCGCGCGCGAGCAGCACGCCGGCCTCCTCGAACACCTCGCGGATCGCGCACACGACCAGCCCGCGCGCCAGGTCGAGGTCGTCCTCACCCATCTCCGCGGCGAGCGTGCCCGGCCACCCGTCGATCAGGTCGGTGAAACCCGAGTCCAGATCGGCGTCGTCGAGCTTGCCGCCGGGGAAGACGTAGGCGCCGCCGGCGAAGTCGGAGTTGAGGTGGCGCTCGAGCATGAAGACCTCAAGGCCGTCGGTGCCGTCGCGCGCCACGACGACCGAGGT
>JBKJXT010000161.1:0-7647 GCA_046716205.1 Actinomycetota bacterium | reverse complement strand
GCGACCGGTTGAACAACGCATAGTTGTCTCCGAGGAAGCGCAGGTTCGCGTCGCCCGCGTCGAGCACGTGCTTGCCGCGCACCAAAAGGGCTTCTTGAGATTCCGGCGTCAGTCGCCCGATGGCCCGTGCCGCAGCGAGCGACACGGGCATCCCTTGGTTCGCGAGGATCACGACGAAGTTACAGAGCGCGCCGATCCCGACCAGGATCATGCCCGGGAGGCGACGGTTGAGTCCCGCCACGACGAAGACCAGGCCGAACGACGCAACGACGAGCAGGAAGGCGACGAAGCTCGCCGATCGCGGTACGTATTGCGCGCCCGCCACCAGCACGATGCCGACGTACAGCAGCCACGCCCAGTCGAGATGAGCGTGTGCGAGGTTGCGAAGTGAGCCGCCACGGATCAAGCCGACGACGACCCCGATGAGCATCACGATGATGAGATAGGGCATGCGATAGCCTCTGCGCGCCGATTATGGCACCTGGGATGTCGAAAGGATGCGAACGGTGGAGACGGTCCGATACGAGGTGAGGGCGCCGGTGGCGACGATCACGATCGACCGTCCACAGAAGCGCAACGCGCTCAACGTGACCGTCATGCGCGAACTCCGCGAGGCGGTTGCGCTCGCTCGCGCCGACGATGCCGTGCGCGTGCTCGTGCTCACCGGCGCGGGCGACAAGGCATTCTCGGCCGGTGGGGATCTCGGCGGCTTCACCGCCGATCAGTCCAAAGTTGAACAGCACGTCTTGCGTGGGACGCTGGCGGACCTGTTGGAAGACCTGACCCGCTGCGGGAAGCCGGTCGTCGCTCGCGTGAACGGGCACGCGCTGGCCGGTGGGTTCGGCTTGATGTGCGGCTGCGACCTCGTGGTCGCGACCGAAACGGCTGAGTTCGGGATGCCCGAGATCAACACCGGTCTGTGGCCGTTCATCATCACCGCCGTTGTCCGTCATGCGATGCCCGAACGTCGCGCGCTCGAGCTCATGATGACCGGCGAGCGCATCGACGCCGCGGAGGCACATCGGCTCGGGTTGGTGAACCGTGTCGTCGCACCCGACCGGCTCGACGACGTCGTCGGCGAGCTGTGCGCGACCCTCGCGTCCAAGTCGTCCATCATCATGCACCTGGGCAAGACGTCGTTCTACGCGTCGCGCGACATGAGCTTCCGCGAGGCGCTCGATCACCTGCACGGTCAGCTGGGTATCTGCTTGGAGACCGAGGACGTTGTCGAGGGAGTCACCGCGTTCCTGCAGAAGCGGGAGCCCCGCTGGAAGGGACGCTGAGCGGCAGCCGTTCGCCTCTACCATCGGAGGCGAGTGATAATCCGTACCAACCCAGGCGGGCACGGGAAGACTTCGGAGGTTGTCTCCGGCGAAGGGCCCCCGGAAGGGAGCACCATGGCCGATCCAACGGCGGCCGACCCCGCCGCGTCCGCGCCCGCGCGTGAGATGCCGACCCTTAGCTACAGCGGTCCTACGCTCGCCGAGGCCGTCGCCGAGCTCGAGCGTCGCAAGGCGCATCACCGGGACATGGGCGGTCCCGAGAAGGTCGCGCGCCAGCGTTCGTTGGGCAAGCAGACCGTGCGGGAGCGCATCGATACGCTCTTCGACCCAGGTACCTTCAACGAGACGGGGTTGCTGGGACATCACCAGTCGGCGTCTCCACAGATGCAAGGCAAGTTCACCCCCGCCGACGGTGTGGTCACCGGCGTCGGTCGCATCGACGGACGCCGCGTGTGCTTGATCGCCTACGACTTCACCGTGATGGCCGGCTCCATGGGGATGGTCGGTGAGATCAAGTCGTCGCGGATGCGCGAGCTAGCGTTGCGCGAACGGATCCCGATCGTGTGGCTCATCGATTCCGCCGGCGCGCGCATCCAAGAAGCGGCCGGTTCGATGTTCGCCCGTACCGGTGAGCTGTTCCGTGAGCAGGTCATCATGTCGGGCGTCATCCCGCAGGTGGCCGCGATGATGGGCCCCGGCGCCGCCGGCACGGCGTACATCCCTGGTCTCGCCGACTTCGTGCCGATGGTCAAAGGCGTCTCCTCGATGGCGCTCGGTGGCCCGCACCTCGTGAAGGCGGCCGTCGGCGAAGTGGTAACCGAGCAGGAGATGGGTGGCTCGCAGGTGCACTGCAAGGTGTCCGGCGTCGCCGATCTGGAGGTCGCCGACGACGACGAATGCATCTCGGCGATCCGGCGATATCTGTCCTTCTTCCCTGCGCACAACCGCGAGAAGCCGCCGATCCGCGAGACCGCCGATCCCATCGCGCGTCGATGTGAGGAGCTCTACGACATCGTCCCCGCGAATCCTCGCCAGGCCTACGACGTGCGCAAGGTGATCAAGGTGCTGGTGGACGACGGAGAGTTCTTCGCGATGAAGCCGGACTGGGCGCGCTCGATCGTGACCGGTTTCGCGCGCATCGGGGGACGTCCGGTGGGGATCGTGGCGAACCAGCCGATGTTCCTTGGTGGGGCGATCGACGTGAACGCCGCCGACAAGGCAGCGCGGTTCGTGTGGCTGTGCGACGCGTTCTCCATCCCGCTGCTGTTCCTGATGGATTGTCCGGGGTTCCTCGTCGGATCTGCCGTCGAGAAGCAGGGGATCATCCGCCACGGCTCCAAGATGCTGTTCGCGGTGTCTGAGGCGACGGTGCCCAAGATCACGGTGGTCATGCGCAAGGGGTACGGCGCGGGTTACTACGTCATGAACGGGCGCGCGTACGAGCCCGATCTCCTCGTCGGGTGGCCGACGGCCGAGATCAGCGTGATGGGTCCCGAGGGCGCGGTCAACATCATCGGGCGCTCGATCCTAGAGAAGATCCCGGAGGCGGAGCGGGATGCCAAGCGCAACGAGATGATCGAAGCCGTTCGAGCCCAGATCGGTCCGTACGTCGCCGCGGGATGGGGTTTCCTCGACGACCTCATCGATCCAGCGGATACGCGACGGATCGTCGCCGAAGGTCTCGCGACCGCCGAGGGCAAGACGGTGGAGCGGCCGTGGCGCAAGCACGGGGTACTCCCGGTGTGACCACTGCTCGAACGATCACTGCGCCCGAGCGCCAACAGACAGGTGCACCGGAAACGACGTTCGAGCCCGACCGGCCGTGGGTCGTGATCGTGTGGAACGATCCGATCAATCTGATGTCCTACGTGACGTTCGTGTTCCAGAAGCTGTTCGGGTACGCGCGAGAGAAGGCACACGTTCTGATGATGCAGGTCCACGTGGAGGGACGGTCCGCGGTGTGGAGCGGGACGCGAGAGCGCGCCGAGGCCTACGTCGCTGGGCTGCACGACTACGGGTTGTGGGCGACGATGGAGAAGGACGACTGAGTGGCCGGCCCGTTCAAGGTTAGGCGGCACGGTTTCTCGGTTGGCTTCTCCGACGTCGAGGCGGCGGCGCTCCGGCGCGTTGCCGAAGAACTTCAGCAGGCGCTCGAACCTCAGCACCTGGACGAGCCGCAGATGAAGCGTCTTTTCCCGCCGGCCTATCCCGACGACCCGAAGCTGCAAGACGAGTTCCTGCGGATGACGCAGGACGAACTAGTCGCACGCAAGCGGAACGCGTCGCGCGCCGTCATCGACTCGATCGACGGCGGGCGGATCAAGCGCGGCACGTTCTCCGCAGAGCTCAGCGAGGACCAAGCGCAGGCGTGGCTCGGCGTGATCAACGATGCGCGCCTCGTGCTTGGCACGAGGATCGACGTGACCGAAGACATGGACCCGGAGCCCTCCGACGCGAGCGACCCGCTGGCGGCGGCACACAACCTGTATGTGTACCTGTCCGGTCTGCAGTGGTACTTGATCGATGCGATGAGCGAGTCGGCGGGTCTGGGCCCCTCCGATACACCGATGGCGTAACATCCGCGAACGACAACGGGAGGTCGAACGGTTTGCCGGCGAGGAGCTGAGGATGGCAACGAACGTCGAAGCGGAGATGGTCGCCAACGTGTGGAAGGTGCTCGTGCAGCCAGGGGCTGCCGTGAGCGCCGGCGACACGCTGATGATCCTCGAGTCGATGAAGATGGAGATCCCCGTCGAGGCCCCTGTTGACGGCACCATCAGTGCGGTGAACGTCGAAGAGGGTGGCGTCGTCCAAGAGGGCGACGTCCTCGCGGTCATCGACTGAGCCCCTCGGAAACACGCAGCGCGGCGCTATCCTGCCGTCATGTCAGTCCTCTCCTCGCTCGCGGGCCGGCACACGACCCTCAGTACCCGGCAGGTCGAACACCTGCACCGGCTGTTGGGGGAGTGGCAGCTGCTGTCGGACCTCGCGTTCGCGGATTGCCTGCTGTTCGCACCGATGGTCGACCGCTCTTCCTTCGTCGTGCTGGCACAGGTCCGTCCGTATCCGGCGCAGACCCTCTACGTGCAGGACATGGTCGGTGAGATCGTCGAGTCGCGCGACCGCCCGCGCGTTGTACAGGCCTACGGCGAGCGACGGATCGTGCGCGAAGGTGATCCCGAGTGGCGCGACCTGATCCCGATCCGGGAGGAGACGATCCCCGTCCTTCACGACGGCGAGGTCATCGCGGTCATCTCGGCCGAGCAGAACCTCGCGGCAGCGCGAACGCCGTCGCATCTGGAGCTGTCCTACCTGCGCGCCGCCGCCGGTCTCGAGCAGATGATCGCCAAGGGAACGTTCCCCTTCGTCGTGGAGGAGCACGGCGAGCACGAGCTCTCCCCTCGCGTGGGGGACGGTTTCCTGGAGCTCGATGCCGGACTGAGGGTGACCTACGCGAGTCCGAACGCCGTCAGCGCCTACCGCCGGCTGGGGATGACGGGGAACCTGCTCAACGAGGCCCTGAACGAGGCCGGCATCGATCATCGTCGCGTGCTCGACGCGCTCATGATGAACCGGCCCGTCGAGGACGAGGTCGAAGCTAACGGGGCGTGGGTCCTGCGCCGGTTCATCCCGGTGATCCACGATGGCACGCGGGCCGGCGTCATCGGGCTGGTGCGTGATATCACCGAGTCGCGACGCCGTGACCGGATGTTGCTCATCAAGGATGCGACGATCCGCGAGATCCATCACCGCGTGAAGAACAACCTCCAGACGGGCGCTTCCTTGCTGCGCCTCCAGGCGCGGCGGCTCGGCGACTCCTCGGCGCGCGCCGAGCTGGAGGAGTCGGTCCGCCGGATCAGCTCGATCGCCCTGGTGCACGAGACGTTGTCACAGGAGTCTTCTGAGCGGGTCGAGTTCGACACCGTTGCGCAACGTGTGCTCGAGATGATCGAGGACTCCCTGACCGATCCTGACCTCGACGTTCGCTTCCTCCTTCAGGGTTCGGCGGGTGACCTGCATTCGGACATCGCCACTCCTCTGTCATTGATCCTCGCGGAGCTGATCCAGAACGCCGTCGAGCACGCGTTCATCGACAGAGGCGGAACCGTCACCGTCGAGCTCAAGCGGACCGAGCCCGGGCTCGTGGTGATCGTCCGCGACGACGGGGTCGGCTTGTCCGAGGGGTTCACGTTCGAGACAGGCGCGAACCTCGGGCTTCAGATCGTGCGAACGCTCGCGGGAGAGCTGTCCGCGGAGCTGACCGTACGCTCAGAGGGGGGAACGACCGTCGAGCTCGCCATCCCGATCGCACGATGAGGCGGCGACCTCAGTCGGCGGGCAGAACCGATTCGCGTTGGATCGGGCTGTTCGAATCCTCGGGTGGCTGGATCACCCGAGTCCAGACGAGCAGGATCAGACCGATCACCAACAGCCCTAAGAAGAAGCGACCGATCCAGCGACGTCGTTCCTTCGCCGGCTCGCGCGCGAACCCCACCGGGGTGACGTACTCCTCGCGCCGTCGGTCCATCGGGGTTGAGTCGAAGGAGCGGATCGTTCCCGCAGCTACGCTCGCCCTAGACGGCGACTCGCTGGCGCGCGCCGCGGCGGATCTCACGACGCTCTTCTTCGGTGAGCCCGCCCCAGATGCCGGCGTCCTGCCCGGTGTCCAGGGACCACTCGAGGCAGCCCTGCTGTACGGTGCACGTTCCGCAGATGGCCTGTGCTGCTTGGATCTGCGCGAGCGCGGGGCCGGTGGTTCCGATCGGGAAGAAGATCTCTGGATCTGTGTCACGACAAGCCGCTTGATGACGCCAATCCATCGCCGTGGTGCTCACCCATCCCTTCGGCTGCAAGCCGTGTCGCGAGTTTGTGAAACGATTCTCCAGTCGTGGAGCGGGCACGAATATAGGCCGCCGTTTCTGCGGCTGGCAATACCCCAGCTCGAAAAACATCGCGTTGTGTGGGCGTCTTGGCGTGATGTTGACGCGCACGGTGGTCGGACGGTCCCGCTTCGTCGGTCTTACACGGTTGGCATTCTCACGAGGTTCGCCTGGTGCGTCTGATCGCGCACCGGGGCGCATCGGGAGTGGCTCCCGAGAACACGCTGCCTGCCTTCGAGGAAGCGATCCGTGCCGGCGCCGACGCGGTCGAGTTCGATGTCCGCCTCACCGCGGACGGTTCGGTAGTCGTGATGCATGACGATGATGTCTCAAGGACGACCGACGGCGAAGGATCCGTGTCCAAGCTGTCCGCTGCACAGCTCCGAGCACTGGACGCGGCGGCGCGCCATCCGACTTGGGGTGTGCCCGAGAAGGTACCCACCCTGCAGGAGGTCCTCGCCCTCATCGGCGATCGCGTCCCGGTCGTCATCGAGCTGAAGGGCGCGCTCGACGGCCAGCGATACATCTCCGCCGCTCTCGTCGCAGAGGCGATCGCGCCGATGATCGCAAGCATCGAGCGTGTGCTCGTTTCCTCGTTCGAACCGCAGGCGACGGAGGCACTGCGACGACTGCTTCCGTCGGTACCCACGGCCGTCACGAGCTTCCACGGAGTGGATCCCACCTGGGCGCTCGAACTCGCGATGCAGCGTGGAGACATCGAATGCCACATCCCGCGCGCCGTGGTGACCCCGGGGTTCGTGGCGCGCGCGCACGACGTCGGCATCGCCGTGCTGTGCTGGACGGTGAACGAGCCGGACGACGTTCGGACGATGCGTGCGATGGGGATGGACGGCATCTTCACCGATCATCCGGCTGCCGCGCGCGCCGCGCTGAGCTAGGTCAGGACGCGGAGGGCCCGGGGGAGGGATTCGAGATGGAACTCGGTCTCCTCGCCGGCGTACTCCCCGTCCACCTGATAGGGCACCGGACCGGTCGAAGCGATGCGAAGCGCCGGCAGGTCGTGCAGCGCGCGCACGATGCGCATCCGCGTATGTCGTCCGCCGTTGAAGGCGCCCGCGACCGCACGCAGGAGATGGGTAAGCCGCAACGAGGTCACGGCGGTCACATCGAGACCGCGATCGGGGCTCGCATCCGGGCACAGGCGGAACGGCTTGTCGCCGAGGAAGGTGAACGGGTCTGAGCTGCACACCGCGATCTCCTCCAGCTCGTCGATCGTGCGGTCGTGGAGCTCGAGGGTGATCGGCGCGGCACGCCGTCGGTAGCCGAGCATGAACATCCGCACCGCTTGCAGGATGAAGTAGGGCTCTCCGACCCGTTGCTTCACCCGGAAGCGCTTCTCCACCGACCGGACGACCGCCGCGTCGAACCCGAAGCCGGCGCAGAAACCGAACGCGCGCCCGTTGACGCTGCCGACGTTGATGGTCTTGGGCTGCGCGCCCTCCGCCAGACGCTCGAGCACGATG
>JBKJXT010000160.1:0-2629 GCA_046716205.1 Actinomycetota bacterium | reverse complement strand
CGCGAAATCCACACGGTCCGACGGGAGTCCGTCGCGGGAGCGGCTGGTCGTATCAGCCGCTGTGGGCGTGGTCGGTGTCGTCGTCGTCCGCCTCGTCTGCGGCTTCGGGCTTCTTGAACTCAGCGATCTTCCCCTGGATGTCTTCGTACACCTTGCCCACCGCGATGGCGAACACACCCTGACCGCCCGCGAGCAGGTCGACGACCTCGTCTGGCGACGTGCACGCGTAGATGGTCTTCCCATCCGACAGCAGCGTGACGTCTTCCAGGGGGCGACCGATCTCGGAGCGCAGGTACTCGACGGCCTTGCGAATCTGCTGCAAGGAGATGCCGGCGTCGAGGAGGTTCTTGATGATCTTGAGGTGCACGACGTCGGTGAAGCTGTAGAGCCGCTGGCTCCCGCTCCCCTCCGCGTTCTTCACACTGGGTTCGACCAGGGCGGTGCGCGCCCAGTAGTCGAGCTGGCGGTACGTGATGCCGACCGTCTTGCAGACGGTTGGGCCTCTGAAGCCGGTCTCGACGTTGGAACCCCGTGCCATGGCACCCCTCCGGGAAGGACTTCATCACCGTAATTACGCAGATGTCACGCTAGACGCGGCCCGCAGGCCGTGTCAACGGATGAAGTTGTTTGTGCTGGTCAGAGGCCGGGCGGAGGGGACGCGCCGAAGTCCTCGGGGCTCACCGATTCGATGAACTCGCGGAAGCGCTCCACTTCGACCTCTTCATCCTCGTCGCGGATCAGGATGCCGGCCTCGGTCAGCACCTCAGGCGAGGCGTACAACGGCACGCCGGAGCGCACCGCGAGCGCGATCGCGTCCGATGGGCGACTGGAAACCGAATAACTGCTCCCCTCGCGGCTGAGCTCGAGGGTTGCGTAGTAGGTGGTGTCACGCAGCTCGGTGATCACGACTCGCTCGACCCGCACGCCGACCTCTTCGAGGATCGACTTCATCAGGTCGTGGGTCATCGGCCGCGGCGTGACGATGCCTTGCAGGCAGAACGCGATGGCCGTGGCCTCGACGGGTCCGATCCAGATAGGAAGGAAGCGCTCGCCTGAGCGTTCGCGAAGAAGCACGATCGGCTGGTTGGTCGGGAGTTCCACCCGGACCCCTACGAGTTGCATCTCGATCACGTCGCGCCTCCTTCGCGGGGCAGCCTAACACCGGCCGGAGGAGGCCACAATGAGTCCGCGGGAGACTCGCCCGCAGTCGCCCGTTACGTTCCGGATGCGCCGTCGGCGAGCACGCGTGCGACGGCGTCGGGGTCCGACAGCGCGGTGAGTTCCCGTACGCCGAGCACCTCGCGGAGATTTCGATAGCGCCCCTCGTGGTCCAGGCCGTAGCCGATCACGAACTCGTCGGGGATATCGAAACCCTTGTAGCGAACCGGAACTTCGATGATGCGGCGCGCGGTCTTGTCGAGCAGCCCACAGACTTCCAGTGTCGCCGGGCGGCGCGCGTTCAGCGTCGCCAGCAGGTAGGTCAGCGTCAGGCCGGTGTCGATGATGTCCTCGACCAGGATCACGTCCTGGCCCGTGATCGACTCGTCGAGATCCTTGAGGATCCGCACGACCCCGGACGAACGACCATCGCCGTAGGAGGAGATGCTCATGAAATCGACGGTGACCGGCAGGTCGATCGCGCGCACGAGATCGGCGGTGAATACCAACGACCCTTTGAGGATCCCCACCAGCATGGGAGCGCGCCCCGCGTAGTCCCGCGTGATCTGCGCACCCAGTTCGGCGACGCGCTCCTGTATCTGATCCGCAGTGAGCAACAGGCCGATGGGAGGCTGCGTCATCCTCGCAACGTGGCGCGCAGGCTCTGCAGGACGTAGGTGCGTCGAAGGTTGCGCGACAGCGTGGCGAGCTCGGTGAGCGTCTCGGTCGCCTCCTCGCGGGCCTCCGGACGGCGCGCCTTGATCGTCGGCGCGACCACCTGCGTGTAGAGGTCGGCTTCTTGCTCGGCCAGACGACGCAACGTCTTGAGGTGTCGCGGCTCGAGTCCGAGCTTGAGGAACTCGCGTGCGATCTTCGCGATCTCCAGATCGGTTGCGTCGTACACGACGGTGCCGTTGTTGCCGTGCCCGCATAACACACCGAAGCTCGCGAGCGCCTTCACCTGCGTGAGATCGAGCCCCGTCTCGTTCGCGAGGTCGCTCTCGGTCAACGAGATCGTCGCGACTTCCGCGCGAAGGTCTTCGGCGAGCTCGGACGCCGGCACCGGCGGCGGCGCGGGTGCGAGCTGCTGCACCGGCGCGGGCATGTGCACGACGACGGGCGCGGCAGACGGCGATGAGATCTGCTCGGGTGAGACGTGGCCGGCGTCTGCTGCCGCGAGGCGTTCCTTGATCACTTTCAAAGGCAAGAACGACTCGCGCTGCAACTTCAGGATGAAGCGGAGGCGATCGAGGTCTGAGGTGCTGAACCGGCGGTACTTCGACGCGGTGCGCTGCGGCTGCAGCAGCCCCTCGGACTCAAGGAACCTGATCTTGGAGACGGTGATGTCGGGGAACTCGAGCTTGAGCGCCGAGAGCACCTCGCCGATCCCCATGCTTGGGCGGCCGGAATTATCCATCGGCGCGAGGTGAGGTGTAGAAGGTGACCTTGTACTTGCCGATCTGCAGCTCGT
>JBKJXT010000159.1:0-2993 GCA_046716205.1 Actinomycetota bacterium | reverse complement strand
CAGCTGCAGTGCCTGGACGCCGAAGTGCAGCTGCGAGATGCGGCCGCCCTCGATCACGATGGTGGCGGCGTCGAGGGTGTTGAGCAGGATGCCCGAGCCGGTGCCCAGGCGCGCGACGGCGGCGATCTGGGGAACCTGGCTGAGGTCGAGGACCGGCGGCGCGCCGGCGATGCGGTTGCTGGCGATGCGCAGCGCGAGGTTGCGCGCCTTGCGAACCTCGATGCCGTTGACGGCCCGGAAAGGCCGGGCGATGTCGCGCTCAAGGTTGATTCGGTTCGAGACGAGCGAGAGCGTTCCCGTCTTGGTAGCGCTGTGGCGTTCGTCGCGGGCGTTGAAGACGTCGACGAGGATGCCGGCGCCGGTGAGGACGTTGCTGGCGATGGTGGCGCGGGTGGCGTGCCAGTGCGGCGCGTTGAGGTAGGGGTTGGTCTCGGAGTTGGCGGTGCGGTCGTTGCCGGCGTGGTTGGTGTCGAGGTAGGCGAGCGCGTAAGTGGCGCTACTGAAGATACGGTTCCGGCGGATCGACACGGTGTGGTAGCGGCGGGTGTGATCGGTGGCCTCGGCGGTGTCGGAATGCATGTGGCTCGTCGTCGCGTACGCCGAGGAGTGATGGTGGCCGTGCAGGCGCGCGTCGACGTAGCCGTAGATCGTGTTGTCCTCGAAACGGGCGCCGTTGAAGCCGTCGAAGTTGACGGCGCGCCCCTCGGGGTAGGCCGAGGAGAGCGTCCCCGACTGGGGCGCACCGACGGTGTTGTTGGCGAACATCCCGTCGAAATGGCGCAACTGGCCGACCGAGGAGAATGTGTTGTGCATGACGTGGCCGGAGGTGGGCGCGCCCCAGCGAGCGATGTTCTCGTTCACGCGGAGGTCGGCGATGTCGTTGTGCTCGACGGTGACGTTGGGGCCGATCCAGTTGAGCGTGAGGGTTCCGGTGATCGTGTTGTTGACGATGCGGATCGCCTTGTCGGTGTCGCGGATGTTGATGTTGCCCAGCGTCCAGCCGCTGATGACGTAGGGGTCGGTCACCGTGCCGCGGCCGGAGCGGATGCCGTGTGCGCGGTTCAGTTCGCCGTTCCACTCGATGCGGATGTCGGGGCGCGGAGTGCGCGCGGCGTGATCGTGCGCGGTGTCAGCGCGCGCCGACAGGGGCGCGAACAACAGTGCGGAACCGAGCAGTACCCAGGCGAACTTTCGCATGACTCCTCCAGGCTGGTAGCAGGTGCGGGATCGACGTGCGGAGCACAAGAGCGAGTGCGAGCGTGGCGAGGCCGCCGAGGCGCTCGTGCATCGGGGCGTGAGCGGTGACCGCGGCGCTGAGCAGCGCGCCGAAGACGGCTACGCGCATGAGCGCTGCGGTGGGAGCTGTTCTTCCCGAGATCTGGGCGCGCGCCGCGACGATGACGAGGACCTCCAGAGCCGTGGCGAGAGCGTCGGGAGAGTGGATGTGCTCGGGCATCCAGGCTTGCGGGCCGAACGGGATGCCGGCTGTGCGTGAGATGAACCAGACCGAGATGACCGCGGTGTTGAACTCGACCGCGGTGTTGAGGAATCTGTCCGAGCCCGCGAGTGCCCAGGTCATCTGGGCGAGGCCCACCGCGAGCATGAAGAGTCCGGCGGGCGCGTACTCCATGAGGTGGGGCTGGACGGTGGAGAGATGGATGGCGGCCGCGCCGGTGGACGCCAGGAACGCGACTGCGCGCCAGGATCGGTACTGCGACATGGACCTCCCTCCCTCGGAGATGGGAACGAGGGCGCGTGGAAGTTCATGGCGTGGAAGAAGCGAACATGAGCGGCGAGAGCGGCGGAGCGGAAGGGAGTTATCGGCCCTGGGGGGGCTGGGCGGCGGGTTAGCGGTTCCCGGCAAGGCGCGCGCCCGGTATCATGTCGCGCACGGGAAGTAGCGCAGCTTGGTAGCGCGCCACGTTCGGGACGTGGAGGCCGGGGGTTCAAGTCCCCCCTTCCCGACTGAGAAACTGCAGGTCGATCGTGAAAGTTCGGTACCTCTGTCCCACATCGGCTTCGGTACCTGTGCCCCACTCTGCCACCCGGCTCCGCCTCCTGGGCGACACTGGCTCCGCTCGGTGGACCACGTTTTATGACAACGTGGCATGGGGTTGGGATGAGTGTACGGCTTCGACTTCGGTGTGTGAAGTCTCGGTTCATGCTGGACACCGTGGCGTCGGTAGGTGCGTGACACTTTCGGGACTGGTCTCGGTTCCTACGCGACAGGATGATGGAAGCAGCGTCGTCTGCACGAAACAGTCCATCGGGCGGCCCGTCTACGCCGAGTGGCTTCAAGGGACCGTTGCCACCGATAGGAGTTCGCCCGAGCGTAGGGTGCAGCGGACTGTCTAGATTGGCTGAAGAGCGGGGGAGCGCCCTTGAACGGTAAGGAGGTCTTCGAGCAGCTGGGATGGCATTGGGACAACCAGCTGCGCGCACGATTCGCTGGCCTGGGCGATGACGAATACCTCTGGGAGCCCGTCGAACACTGCTGGTCGGTCCGCGAAACTTCTCCTGGCGACTTCGCAGCCGATTGGGCATGGCCGCAACCAGATCCCGCTCCGGTGACAACGATCGCATGGCGACTGTCTCATCTGACGTGGGGTGTTCTCGGATTCCGCGCGAACTGGCACTTCGGAGACCGATCCCTGACGTGGGAAACCGCTCGGCTTCCGGGCTCGGCCGCTGAGGCGTTGGAGGCACTCGATCGCGCCTACGACGAGTGGAAAACTGGCGTCCTCGCTGCACCTGAAGACTTCTTCGCGAGCCGAAGCGAAGGTCCGCCCGACACCTTGGATGGCGAGTTCCCGTTCGAACACGTTGTCCTGCACATCAACCGAGAAGTGATCCACCATGGCGCGGAGGTCGCTCTGCTGCGTGATCTCTACCTGCGCCGATAGGGCCGAGCAGCTCGCCGAGCGGGCGCGCACGTGCCCGCATGGGCTTTCAGCCGCCGCCCTCAGGGCCACCTCTCCGGATGGGTGCAGACG
>JBKJXT010000158.1:0-4073 GCA_046716205.1 Actinomycetota bacterium | reverse complement strand
GTGTAGGCGAACGCGGACTCCAGGAAACCGACGATGATGACGGCGATACCGATCTGCACGACACGACGGAAGTTGTTCTCCTGCAACGAGTCGACGGCGAGCCCGGTCAGCGGCGCGATCGAGAGGCCGACGCCCGTCATGACGAGGCCGGTGATCAACGACAGGATGAGGCCGCGCCGATGGGGGCGGGCGTAGTCACCGACGCGAAGCAGGGCGTTATTACTCACCCGAAGAACCGTCTCCCCTCACTGCCGTCGGTGCGCTCCTGGAAGGTCCGCACGGCGCGCGAAGACCACGCTGGGGCCGCAGGGACCGAGACATCTTAACGGCCCGGCAGGATGTGCGCTGTTCCATTTCTACCGATTCCGTTAGCCTTTGGCCTTCGAGCCGGAGGAGTCACCGATGAACCTTGCGGAGCTGGGGGAGCGCAACGTCCAGAAGTTCGGGCCGTACGTCTCGGTCGTGTTCAACGGACGGGAGTTCACCAACGTCGAGCTGACCGATCGGGCGGCTCGCTTCGCCACCGCGCTCGCCGGACTGGGCGTCGGTCCCGGCGATCGCGTGGGCGTGATGCTGCCGAACATGCCGGAGGTGAGCGTCAGCTACGGCGCGGTCCTTCGGGTGGGGGCGGTCGTGATGCCGATGGTGTTCCTGCTGGCCGTTCCCGAGATCCACCACATCCTGGCGGACTCGGGCGCGTCCGCCATCATCACGAGCCCAGAGTTCCTGCCCAACGTGACCACCGCGATGGAGGGCCTGGCGCGCCCACCGATCGTCATCGTCACCGGCGATCCGCAGCCCGGCATGCTGAACTTCGACGCTCTGCTGAGCGAAGCGTCCGGCTCCCACTCGATCGTCGACCGCGAGGCGAGCGATCTCGCCGTGGTCAGCTACACCTCCGGCACCACCGGCCGCCCGAAGGGCGTGATGCTGACCCACGCGAACCTGCTGTTCAACGCCGAGAACAGCTCGAAGGTGGTGCCGACGCGCGACGACGATGTCTCGATCGCGTGTCTGCCGCTCGCGCACCTCTTCGGGATCGGCTCGAGCCTGGTGGGCCAGCTCTTCCGGCTGAAGGGGATCCTGCTCCCGTGGTTCACCGCGGAGGGCTTCTTCGACGCCGTCAACACCTACCGCGCGACCTCGTCCGCGCTCGTGCCGACGATGGTCAGCTACATGCTCGGTCACCCGGACTTCGACACCGTCGACTGGTCCAGCCTGAGATGGGTCGTGGTGGCCGCGGCGCCGGTTCCCGTCGAGCTCGCCGACGAGTTCGAGAAGCGCACGGGCGCACGGGTGCTCGAGGGGTACGGGCTCACCGAGACGAGCCCGACCACCAGCGTCATGCGCATCGACGAGGCACGGCGGCCGGGCAGTTGTGGCCGTCCTGTGCCCCACGTCGAGGTCGCGATCCTCGACGACGAGGACCGGGCGGTGTCCACCGGCGAGCCGGGCGAGGTGTGCATCAAGGGGCCCAACATCATGGCCGGCTACTACAACCTGCCCGAGGAGACCGCGGTCGCGATGCGCAACGGCTGGTTCCACTCCGGCGACGTCGGCCACCTCGACGCCGACGGCTACCTCTACATCACCGACCGCAAGAAGGACATGATCATCCGCGGCGGGTTCAACATCTATCCTCGCGACGTGGAGGAGGTGCTGTACGGGCATCCCGCCGTGCTGGAGGCCGCGGTCGTCGGCGTGCCCGACCCCACGCTCGGCGAAGAGGTGAAGGCCTACGTGGTGCTGCGGCCCGGCGCGACCCCCGCCCCAGAGGACCTACTCGCCTACTGCCGCGAGCAGCTCGCGAAGTACAAAACGCCGAAGTCGGTCGTGTTCATCGACGCGCTCCCCAAGAACGCGGTGGGCAAGATCCTCAAGCGTGACCTGCGCGCCCTCGAACCCACCGCCTGAGCCCTGTCTCCGCGACGGCGCCTGCGCTACAGTCATCGTCATGACCGAAGGGAAACGACGGCTCGACCGCATCCTGGCCGAGGGATATCTCTCGGACCTGGGCGCGCACACGACCCAAGACATCCGCATCATGCGAACGGAGAGCGCGGAGGAAGAGGCGCTGCTGTCCTACGAGCGGCGCCTGATCCATGGGCGTCTGGCGATCCTGCGCGCCGAGCTGCATCGTCGCGAGTCGGGTGAGGACATCTCGATCGTGGACATGCTGCCGTCGATCCTCGCCGACGAGCACACCGGACCGTCGCGCGGCTCGTTCCCGGGCGCGGACCCCAACCTCGACTTCATGCATCCCCAGCGCCGTGTCTCCTAGCTCGTCTCCGACGACACGCTCGCGAACCTTCCCGGGCTCGACAGCGGCGGGATCCAGCAGGCCGTGCGCGACCTCGAAGAAGCCGAGCGGGAGGTTTCGACCCTTCGTTCTGAGATCTTCAAGGTGCAGGACGTGCTCAACAGCGAGATCGCTCGTCGCTACCAGAGCGGTGAAGCGGATCCTTCCGACGTGCTGGCGACACAGCTGACCGGACCCGAGGACGAAGGCCCTGGCGGCTAGAGCATCTAGCCTGCCGTCTAGCACCAAAGGATGGGGATGACTAGCGACCGGGACTATGGACGGGGCCTTGGTACGCGCCGATACTGAGCGAAGTTTATGGCTTCTAACCGAAGGGTCGGACCCATCAAGCAGCGCGTTCTGGTCGTCGACGACGATCCGTTGGTGCGCAGTCTCCTTCGTGCCGTACTAGAGGACGCCAACTTCGAGCTCGATGAGGCGGCCGATGGGCTCGAGGCGCTGCGCGTCGTCGAGGAACGCGTTCCAGACGTTGTGATCCTCGATGTGATGATGCCCGGGATGAACGGCTATGAGGTCTGCCGCGCGCTGCGCGAGGACCATCGTTTGAAGCACGTCCGTATCGTCATGCTGACGGCCCGTTCCAGCGGCCTCGACCGCGAGGAAGGCATGGCCGCCGGTGCAGATGCGTTCTTCACCAAGCCTTTCAGCCCCCTCGATCTCATCGACACCGTCACCGGAGTGCGAGATGTCGCCGTCTGAGCGGGAGTCGCGTTCGATCGACAGCTCGCAGGTCCCGACGCTCGACACCGAAACCCTGCCCGTCCTGGACGAGGCGGGGGTACGTGCGCAACTGCTGCGCTTCGCCGAAGACTTCCGGCGGCTGTATGCCAAGGAACGCTCGCGCGCCGAAGAACTACAGAACACGCTTGAGGAGCTCGAAGAGTCCTACTTCGCCACGGTGAAGATGGCCGCGTTCATCGTGGAAGCGCGCGATGCGCACACGCGCAGCCACCTCGATCGCGCGCAGGAATACGCGGTCTCGCTTGCCGCGCGGGTTGAGCCCGCGCTCGCCGACGACAAGATCTTCCGGTACGGGTTCTTGCTGCATGACATCGGCAAGGTCGGGATCCCCGACCACATCCTCAAGAAACCCTCGCCCTTGACGCGCGAGGAGTGGCTCGTGATGCAGACCCACCCGATCCTCGGCGAGCAGATGCTCGCGCCGATCAAGTTCCTCGAGCGAGCGGTGCCGATCGTTGGATGTCATCACGAGCGCTGGGACGGTGACGGGTATCCGCGCCAGCTGAAGGGCGAGGACATCCCGCTGGCGGCGCGCATCTTCTCCGTCGTCGATTCCTTCGACGCGATGACCAGCGACCGGCCCTACCGCGGGGCGATGTCCGTCGAGCAGGCGGTGGACGAGATCCTCCTGCACGCGGGCGCGCAACACGACCCCGACATCGCCAGGTCTTTCGCGGACCTGTGCTCGGAGCGCATGGGGGCGTGGCCGTTGAATCACGCGGGGCCGAGCTTCCACGCGATCGAACCCGACTAGGGCTCGGCTAGGATGCCCGCGCATGCGGGCGGCTTTTCTCTCTGACATCCATTCCAACCTCGAAGCGCTGGACGCGACGTTGTCGCACGCGCGCGACCAGGATGCGACGCGCGTCGTCGTTCTCGGCGACATCGTTGGATACAACGCGGATCCGAGCGAGGTGATCGCGCGCCTTGCGGCACTGCCCGACGCGACGTTGCTCGCCGGGAACCACGACCTCGCTGCGACCGGCCGGTTCGACGTCGAGTGGTTCAACAC
>JBKJXT010000157.1:0-3264 GCA_046716205.1 Actinomycetota bacterium | reverse complement strand
CCCCAACGCCGCCGATCATCGTCGTGTGTGAGTCGGTGCCGACGAGGGTGTCGGGGAACGCGACGCCATCGCGCTGGGCGATGACCGTCGCGAGGAACTCGAGGTTCACCTGGTGCACGATGCCGCTGCCGGGCGGAACGACGCGGAACGCGTCGAGCGCGGTCGCCGCCCACTTGAGGAACTGGTAGCGCTCGGTGTTGCGCTGCACCTCGATCGCGACATTCCGTGCAAATGCTTCCTTGTCGCCGAACGCGTCGACCTGGACCGAGTGATCGATGACGAGATCGACCGGCACCTGTGGATTGACGCGCTTCACGTCGCCGCCGGCGCGCACGACCGCCGCGCGCATCGCCGCCAGATCTGTGACGACCGGCACGCCGGTGAAGTCCTGGAGCACGACGCGGCTCGGATAGAACTCGAACTCGTGCTCGGTGTTGCCGGGCCATCCCAGCAGTGACGACGGGTCGCCGCCCTTGCGCAGCACGTTCTCGATGAAGATACGGACGATATAGGGCAGACGCACAAGGGAGGCCTCGTCCGTCGCGCGTGTGAGGGCGAAATAGCCGACGTCGCCGCCGGCGGTTCGTAGCGTGTCGGGTGCGGTCATCGGTGCTCCTTCGGTGTCTCGTTCGTCACCAGCCTATCGCGAGGGTGCCCCGCGACAACCGGCGAACGGTGCTAAACGGGACAGGTGCCCTCGAACCGGCACGGACGGGCAAGCCGGCCCGCGCTGCGGAAGGAGCGGAAGCAGCGGAGGCGAATCGTTTGGGTAACCAGGTCGTTCTAGTCACTGGTCGGTACGGACGAACGGCGACGAAGCCGAAGCTCGCCCAAGGGGGGCACCGCACGTGTTCACGCATCCAGCAGAGGTGGTCCGCGCGCTGAAGCGCTACCGCGACTGCTACGACCCTCGATCGACATCGTTCATGTCGACGGGCGGCGCCTCGGATCCGCACGGCGAACCGTTCCACGCCGGGTTCATCGCGAACTTCGACGAACGCGCCGAGCTGGAGCTCCGACTCAAGCGATTGGATGCACGCGAGCGCAATCTCCTGATCCTCTGGCACGTCGTTGGACACCCCGTCGCGCACATCGCGCGCATGCTGCAGGTGTCGCGCGTGCACTGTTACCGCTTGCAGGGTCGCGCGCTCGAGGCGATGGTCGACGCCGTCGAGCAGGCGCACGCCCAGCCTGCGCTCGCCGGGGCGTGAAGCGCGTCGAGCCCGGCGCATCGTGCGCTATCAACGATGCGAACCTTTGCCGGTCCTTCCGTTTCGTCCGCTCGCAGATCGTTGACATGTAACACTCTGGCTCCTTACTCTCCATGGTGCCGGAAACCGCGGAGAGAGCGGAAGGAACGGCAACAGCGGGCCCAGTCGGGCCCATTCTCATTTCTCGAGGATGTTGACACCTATGTCGCATGGTCTCCACGCGCGCGCCCTCACGAAAGAGTTCCGGAAGACTCCGGTGCTGCGCGAGCTGGATCTGCATGTCCCCGCCGGCAGCTTGGTGGCGGTGACGGGCTCCAACGGCGTCGGCAAGACCACGCTGCTGCGCATCTTCGCGACGCTGCTCGGACCGGACAAAGGTACTGCGACGGTCGACGGCTTCGACGTCCAGCGCGACGCGGCCGATGTGCGACGTCGCATCGGCGTCGCGTTGGTGAACGACCGCGGTTTGTACTGGCGCCTGTCCGGCGCACACAACCTTCGATTCTTCGCGCGAGCGCTGGGCATGAGCACGCGCACCGCAGCGACGCGGGCCGACGAGGTCGCCGCACAGATGGGGCTCTCCGAGATCATCGCTCGACCCGTAGCCGGCTACTCCACCGGCCAGCGGCAGCGACTCGTGCTCGCCCGAGCCGTGCTCGGCCGGCCGACGGCGCTGTTGGTAGACGAACCGATGCGAGGCTTGGACGACGACGGTATGGCGCGCGTTCGCCAGATCCTGCGTGCGCGCGCCGACGAGGGTGCCGCGGTCCTGGTCGCCGGGCCGACGATCACGGAGTTCCGGGACATCTGCGACGAGATCCACGTTCTACGGTCAGGAGCGCTCGCGGCATGACCACTACGTCGCTGACGGCTCCCACGCCGCTCGCCACCCTTTCGACCCGCCCGCGGCTGATGCCGACGGCGCTCGCATTCGTCGGTCGCGACTTCCGTACGGCGCGCTCGTACAAGGTCGCCTTCTTCACCAACATCGCGAGCCTGGCGATGTCGCTGCTGACCTTCCGCTTCATCTCGACGCTGGTGGGCGATAGCCCGGCGCTGGCGGGAATCGGCAACTACTTCGGCTTCGTCGTCGTCGGGATGGCGATGGCGCAGGTGCTCGACGGCACGCTGAACGCGCCCGGTGGCGCGGCGCGCGCCGAGCAGATGCAGGGAACCCTCGAAGCGCTCGCCACGACGCCGCTCTCCCCGGCGAGCCTGGCGGCCGGCTGGCTCGCCTACCCGATCCTCAACAGCCTGATCACCTCGATCTTGATGCTGTCGATCGCGGGGCCGCTCGGGTTGCAGCTCGGCCCGAACCCGAACTTCGGTGCAGCGATCCTGGTGTTCGCGGCCTCGGCTCTCGCGTTCGCGGGGCTCGGCATCATCGGGGCAGCCGTGGTGCTCGTCCTGCAACAAGCGGCGGGCGTGACGAAATGGATCGCGGCCGGCCTCTCGCTGATCAGCGGGGTGTTCTTCCCGCTGTCGCTGTTCCCGCGATGGGTGGCGGTGCTGTCGGAAGCGTCGCCGCTCACGCACTCCCTGCGCGCGGTACGCGGAGCCCTATTGAAGGGCACCAGCACCGCGGACCTTCTTCCCGATCTCGCGGCGCTGCTCGCGTTCGCGATCATCTTGCTTCCGACGTCGGTCGGCCTGTTGTCGCTCGCGCTGCGGCGCGCGCGTCGCACGGGCGCGATCGCAACCTACTAAGGAGATTCGGATGACCCCGATCGACATCCCGACCGACGTGCTCTCTCGCGAGCTCGACGGCGAAGCGGTGCTGCTCGACCTCCGGTCCGGCCGCTACTTCGGGTTGAACGGCACCGGCGCTCGCGTGTGGGCGCTGCTGAAGGACGGCCATGAGCGGCCGCAGATCGCCGACAGCCTGGTCGAGGAGTTCGAGGTTGACCTGCAGCGCGCCCGCGCCGACGTTGACGCCTTCTGCCGCGATCTCGCGGACCGAGGCCTCATCCTCATCGAGGACGATGCCCGACGCTGAGCCGTCGTGGCGAGGTCGGGCCTTCGGCCTGGAGCTGCGGGGGGACTTCCCCGCCCC
>JBKJXT010000156.1:0-4880 GCA_046716205.1 Actinomycetota bacterium | reverse complement strand
GTCCAGCGCCATGTGCGCGTCGCCGAGCTTGCTGTAAGGACCAACGTGGGTGGTGTGCGCGACGTTACCGCCGGGCAGCGTGGCCTGCTGGATCCGATCGGTCGGCTCGACGTGTTCGGTTACCGGGACGCCCGACTCCAGCTCAACCTTGTCGGCCGAGAACGAGAAGTACCACGCGAACGGCGCGCCTGCCACGACGCCGCCGGATGAGATCACATGCTCCAATACCGCCGGCAACGTCTCGGCGAGCACCACGCTGATCTCCTCGGGCTTGCACGTCGAGCGGATCGTCATGACCGGTTGCGGCTCGAGCGTGCGCAGGACTACTTCGTACGCCATGGCTCTCCCTTCGCTGGCTCCGCGCCACGATACGCCAAAGCAAGAGGCCGGCTCGCCTGGAGCCGGTCTCTTGGCATGAACCTTGGCGTTACTCGTTGGTGATCGTGGCGTCGGGATCCTCGCCGTGCGCGCCCCAGCCGTGCGGCGCCGGAACCTCGGCGTCGTGCTCGGCGGACCCACCCGTCCCGCGCGGGCGCAGGATGAACGTGTCGTACAACGACGCTGCGACGATCCCACCCGCGATCGGTCCGACCCAGTAGACCCACCATGCTTCCCAGTTGCCGCTCAACAATGCCGGTCCCAGGGATCGCGCCGGGTTCATCGCCGCGCCGGTGAACGCACCTCCGGCCATGATGTCCATGATGATCACGAAACCGATCGCGAGGCCGGCGATCTTGCCGAAGGCTCCCTCGGGATCGACGGCCGTTGCGAAGATCACCCACACCAGGAAGAACGTCAGCACCGCCTCGATCAATACGGCTTGACCGTTGGAGACACCGGCGACGCCCGGCGTGCCGAGCTTCGCGGGGTCCCAGATCGACTGCGGCAGGGCACCGCGCAGGACGGCGGCGCCTGCGGCGGCGCCGGCGAGCTGCGCGCCGATGTACGCGAGGGCGTTCATGCCCTCGATCTTCTGCGTCACCCACATCCCGATCGTCACCGCGGGGTTGAAGTGCGCGCCCGACACGTGGCCGAGCGCGGACACCATCGTCGCGATCGCCAGACCGTGCGCGATCGCGATCGAAACGATGCCGCCGTTGATCTGCGGGCTCGCGGTCACCGCGATGATCGAGCCGGCCCCGATGAAGATCAGCGTGAACGTGCCGACGAATTCGGCGATCAGCTTCTGTGACATGGAGCGTTCCATGGAGCCTCCCCAATCGTCGAGGCGCGCAGATCCCGGTCCCGTACCAGACCGGAATAGCCGTCGGGAGTAGGGGTGTCAAGGATGTAGGGATGATGTGGCGCCGGATGTGTCCGGCTCGGGGGGTCCCGGTAGGATGCCGCGACATGGAGGTTCTGCTCGTCAGCCGTAGCGAACGTGCGCGCGCCTGGATGGCCGGCGCCCTCGGAATGGACTGGGAAGTTCTCGAAGCCAGGGACGGGAACGAGGCGCTGCGGATCGCCAAGGAAGAGATCCCGGAGGTCGTCATCGCCGATGAGACGACCGAGCCGTACGGCGCGTTCGGCCTCGCTCGCGAGCTGAAGAACCTTCCCGCTCCACCCGCGGTCATCGTGTTGCTCGATCGCCGGATCGACGACTGGCTGTCGAAGTGGTCCGGTGCCGACCGGTGGCTCAGTCAGCCCGTCGATCCGTTCGCGCTAGCGGCCGCCGCACGTGAGCTGGCCGAGGAGATCGGCGAGGGTGACGACGATGACGATGAAGTGGTGACGGGCTCGGATCCCGAGGTCGTCGGCGCGCGTACCGGCTCAGAGCCGGAGTCCGAGCCCAACTAAGCCACCATGCCGCTCGATCCCGCCGCGGCACGGACGCTTCGAGCAGCAGCAGAGGTCTTCGTGCCCGGCACGGCAACCGATCTCACCCCGGGCGCGCCCGACGTGGCAGCGGAGCTGTTCGTCTCGCATTACCTCGACTTCGTCACCTCGGGACTTGCCACCGGTCTGCCGACGCTGCTCGACGGCCTTGCTGCCGAACGCCACGCCGGTACCGCCTTCGCCGACCTGACGTTGGAGCAACGCGAGGACGTGCTCGATGCGCTCGCCACTCACGACATCGAGCAGCTGCGCGAGATCCCTGGGTTGCTCGGCCTGTTGAGCGTGGCGGCGGTCTACGGGGAGTGGAGCGGGCAGGACGCCGAAGGCAATCTCGCGCGGGAGCCGCTCGGCTGGCAGCTGACCGGGTTCGATGGCCCCTCGCGCGGGCGCCCGAACCTGATGCGGAGGCCGCACGCGTGACCGACGTGCTGATCGTCGGAGCGGGTGGCACCGGCGCGGTCGTTGCGAAGGAGCTCGCGGAGGCCGGCCTCGACGTCGTGGTGCTCGAGGCGGGAACCTGGCACACCCCGCAGCGCGACTTCAGCGGCCTCGAGTGGGAGATGCTGAACCCGTTCGATGCCGTCTTCCGGTGGGGACCCCTGGATCGCGCTCGCGCGCCGTGGCCCCGCGTGCGCGAAGGCAACGTCGGCTTGTTGTTCCAGACCGCCGGGGTGGGTGGCAACACGCTGCATTTCGGAGGGAATTCGCCGCGCGCATATATCGACGCGATCGAGCGCGATTGGCCCCTGCGCTACGCGGACCTCGTGCCGTACTACTACAAGGTCGAGGAGACGTTGCCGGTGACGATCCCCGAGGTCGTCTCCCGGAAGGAAGAGTTGTTCATCCGTGGCTGCGAGGCGATCGGGATCGGACACGTGGTCGGACCCGACGTCCGCACCAGCGGCTGGCGGATGCAGCCGAACGCGATCCTTCCGATCGCCGAGCTCACCGACCCGATGCGCTACCCAACCTCGGACGGATGCACGCAATGCGGTGAGTGCATCGTCGGGTGCCGCAACATAGAAGGCGCGCCGTTGGAGCGAACAGCGAAGCGCGGGACCAACGTGAGCTATGCGCCGCTCGCCCTGCGAACGAAGCGATGCGAGTTCCGCACCGGTGTCTTCGTGACCCGCATCGTCGTCGAGGAACTCGAGGGCGCGACCACGGTGCGCGCCGTGCGGTACCGCGATCACGTGGGGGTCGAACACGTTGCCGAAGCCAAGGTCGTCGTGCTCGCGACCGGCGCGATCGAGACACCGCGGCTCTGGCTCGCCAGCGGCTTGCCGGACAACGGCGCCGTCGGCCGCTACCTGACGACGCATTGGTTCGACTACGTCAGCGGCGTGATGCCCAGCGAGGTATGCATGTTCGAAGGCCAGACCTCGATGGCGCGTGCCGAGTTCCCCGGGTACGGGTTCTTCGAAACGCAAGGCCTGGGGCCGCTGTCCTTCGCGCTGGCGACATCGTTCGGGCCGAAGGCGGTCCTCGGAGAAGGCCCCTGGGCGCTTCGCGGCCGCACGTGGGGGAGTGCGCTCAAGCGACGCATGGAGGCGTATCGTCGCACCGTCATGATCGCAACGTGCGTGGATGACGACGCATCAGCAGGCAACGGCGTGCGGCTCTCCGACACCGTCCGTGACGAGCACAACCCCGCGCCCGTCGTACGCTACGTTCCGACGGAGACAACGGTCCGAAAGCGTGACTGGCTCGCGCGCCGCGCCGCCGAGGTGCTCGTCGCAGCAGGCGCGGATCCCGACACGATCCATCGCGCGGACGCGCTGAACTCGACGATCCATCAGATGGGCACGATGCGGATGGGCTACGACCCGCACACCTGCGTCGTCGATCCGGACGGGGAGGCGTTCGGCGTCTCCCGACTGTTCATCTGCGACACGAGCATCTTCGCCAACGGCATCGGTGGCCCGAACCCGACGCTGACCGCCCAGGCCGTCGCGACCCGTATCGCCGAACGCATCGTCGCGAGGCACTTCTCGTGAGCGGCACGCTGCTGGTCGGCACGTCCTCGTGGACCGACAAGACGCTGCTGGAGAGCGGCTGGTACCCGAAAGAGGCCAAGACCAGCGAGGCGCGCCTGCAGTTCTACGCGTCGCAGTTCCCGATCGTGGAGGTGGACGCCACCTACTACGCGCCGCCCTCGGAGCGCAACGCCGTGCTGTGGGTGCAGCGAACGCCTGCGCACTTCTCGTTCAACATCAAGGCCTTCTCGCTGATGACGCAGCATCCCACGCGGGTCGACGCGCTGCCGAAGAAGCTGCGCGAGCACGCGCCTGCCGGCAAGCGCAGCGTGTATCAGAAAGACCTCCCGCAGAAAGCGATCGACGAGGTATTCGAGATGTTCGCCAGCGCGCTGATGCCGCTGAACTCGGCCGGCAAGCTCGGCGCGGTCATGATGCAGTTCCCCGAGTGGTTCGTCCCCAGCAAACAGAACAAGGAGTACATCCTTCGCTGTAAGCGGAAGCTCTCAGACTTCCGGCTCGGGATCGAGTTCCGCCAGCGCTCGTGGGCCGACACCGACGCCCATCGCGAGATGACGCTGTCGTTCCTTCGCGACAACGACCTGGCGTTCGTGTGCGTGGACATGCCCCAGGGCTTCCCGTCTTCCCTCCCGCGGTTCGCCGCCTCGACGACCCGCAAGCTCGCGATCGTGCGCTTCCACGGGCGCAACACCGAGACGTGGAAGAAGAAGGGCATCACCGTCGCGGAGCGCTTCAACTACCTCTACTCCAAGCCGGAGCTACGCGGGTGGCAGCCCAAGCTCTTCGAGCTGGCCGAGCAGTCCCGCGAGGTGCACGTGCTGTTCAACAACTGCTACCAAGACAAAGGCGTTCGCAACGCGGCGCAGATGGCCGATCTGCTGTCCGACGTCGAGTGATCCCTCAGCCGGCTTCGACCTTGTCGATGTTCTTGATCTCTGCGGGATCAGGCTCTGTCTGGGCGAACCAGGCGTCGAGGATCTCGCGGACGAGGGCGTGCGAGGTCAACCGCAGCGACAATGCGAGCACGTTGGCGTCGTTGTAGCGGCG
>JBKJXT010000155.1:0-5036 GCA_046716205.1 Actinomycetota bacterium | reverse complement strand
GTGCGCGCTCACGACCACGGGCAACCTACGTCTGGCGGACGCTCGCACGTTCGCCGAGCGGACGGGCATCGAGTTCGATGAGCGCCACGGCGACCGCGTGTACCGGCGGCGCAGCTCCGCCGATGTGCCTGAGATCGCTGAGTCGTTCGCGTGGGCGCGAGCTGCAGGACTCCTTCGGGTGAAGCATGGGCGCGCATTGCCCACCAAGCGCGCCGCCACGTTCGGCAGCGGATCGATCGACGACTGGTGGCTTCTCTTCGAGTCGTTCGTGCGGACGATGCGCTGGCCCGAGCGGCGTTGGGGGCGCGAACGCCCGTGGTGGGGTAGACACGTGGCGGATCTGGTCCCGCGTTACCTCGAGGAGATGCTGCGAGCGCAGGGAGAGCCGATCCGCACGGAAGTCCTGGCGCAGCGAACCGTCGAGGTCCTGGGAGTCCGGTTCCAGATCCCCAAGGGTCCCCGGCGCGACGCATTCGCCGGCCACATCGAAGGCGACATCGCGTACGGGATGATGCGACCGCTGTCGGACCTGGGGGCGGTCGAGCTCGTCGAAGAAGCGATGGAGGTGAATGGGTTCACCTCGAGCTGGACGCGGATAGTCGGTGGGCGCGCCACGCCGATTGGGCTCTGGGCGATCAAGCGGTTGCTGTTGCGAGGCTGAAGTTCGGACTTCGGCTAGCTGAGCAGGAGCTGGTGAACGTGGACGGGGTGGTCGAAGCCCTTCAGGGTCAGCTCACCCTTATCGTCCCAGGCGAACCCTTTGCCGAGCGACAGCTCGCGAACAGCGTTCGAAGCCAGGATGTCGCCGGCTGTCGCCGCGTCACAGATGCGCGCCGCGAGGTTGACCGTCGCGCCGAAGAAGTCGCCGTTCTCGTTGACCGGCTCGCCTGCGGCCATGCCAACGCGCACGCCCAGAACGTCCTCTTCGGCCGTTGCGAGCTCCTGTTGCACTCGCACCGCGCATCGCGCGGCGTCCACGACCGACCGGAAACAGGCCATGATGCCGTCGCCCGTGTGCTTGACCTCGTGGCCGTTGCACGCCTGCAGCGATGAGCGAACGATGCGGTCGTGCACGCGCAGCACCTTCATGACCGCCTCATCGCCGGAACTCTGCGAGAGCTGGGTCGAGCCGGTCATGTCCGTGAACAGGATGGTGCGGAACGCGGACTGCGCGATCGGCTCGCCGGGTGCGGGTTCGTAGATCTGGCCTAGGAACCGCTTCACGAGGTCGAAGTCCACCTCGATGATGTCGGTGGCCATCAGGCCGTGCGCCTCGCGGTGGACGCCCTCGGCGGCGTCTTTGTCAGGAGCGTCGGCCAGGCAGAAGATCGTCTCGCGATCGGGGTCGAACCAATAGGAGATGTAGCGGACCCCGTATCGGTCTTGCACCTGGAGATCTGCCATATGGGCCTTGGCGACGTCCTCTGCGGTCGCGCCAGCGGCCTCGTGTCTATCCATGAAAAGCGGCACCATGCACCTCCGACCGAGATTGTCGCACAAGCCCGGCGCGCCGGGGGCAGCGCGATTCGTCAAGGGTTGCGACACAACTCGGGCGTCGCGGGGCCGGTCCGTTTCTCCGCGCCGCAATGGAGAGGGTTCGCATGCCGAGTCGAACCCTCAGCGCCGCGTCAACGGCGTCCCACCGTGCTCACGGCGCGACCTGGTGGCCTACAGACGACCTCCGCACCGAAGGCCAGTCCGCCCTTCATCTTCTATTTCAGTGCCCGCCCTCGACCTCGTAGCCGGCAGACCGAAGCTCTTCGGCCACGCGCTTCTCAAGCGCTTCCGCATCTTCCTGCGTGAAACAGGCGGGCAGATGCTTGTAAAGCTCGGGCATCAAGGTTCCGCCCGAACGGTGCACCGCCCGCGAGTACAGCGGTCCCCGCTTGTTCCTCGCGCCGTCGAGGTGTTGTTGCCAGCGCGCTTCCCGTGGATGGGACGACTGGCCAACGTAGACACGTGGTTGCGCGCTCGTAGCTGTCTCGCACGTGAGACTTCCGACGTAGACGAGCCAGACAGTGTGATCGCCGTTGACGGCGAACCCGCGGCGCTTGAGCGTGCGACGTAGCTTCTTCTCCTGACGCGTCGCTTCTTCCTTCGTCGCAAGACCGAAGTTACGAGTCAGGTCGTCGCGTAGCCGTACCGCGAGACGTCCCGCATCCGTGGTACGGAAGTGCGCGAACCACGCAGCAGGCTCTTGGATCGTCTTGTGGATCACGACGTTGGGTCGGTCTGCACGCGCTCGTGGGCCGTACGCGTCGTCCATCTCAGCGACGACGACTCGATACCGTGGGGCGTTGTCGTTCTTCATGATGAGTCCTCCGGTCTTGGGCGGTTCTCGGGCGCGGCGTGGCGGGTTATCGGTTCTGCGGTGTGCGTTTGCCGAGCTTCTTAGCGGCAACCATGTTCGCGACGAGGCGCGAGCTGCTCGAGGCGCTCTCCACCTCGCCCACGCTCAGGCCGTCCAGGTCGGCCCCGACCGGGACCCCCTTCTCCGAGGCATACATCGATGCCGCTTGAGAGTGACGCGCGTTCCTCAGCTCGGTGCGCTGGAGGTAGTAGTGGCTGATCATGTGGAAGACCTCGCCGTCGCCTTCCCGGAACGTGACCGCGACAGGGGACTCGCCGTAGCGCTCGCCCAGCTCCTTGGAGGTGATCAGCACCTCGACGCGTTCGGGCGTGAGCACCTTGATCGGGTATGAGGAACCCTCGAGCCACCACTGCGGATCATCCGCGCCATCCATGACGCCGGACACGAAGGGGTTGTCGTTGCCTTCCCGGACCTCGATCCGCACAACCTCGTCGGCCGTTCGGCGCTCGTTGTACGCAATGACGCCGGGGAACGCCGGCTCGATGACGTGGCGCAGGGCCCAGTCGGTGGTGAACAGCGACCCGCCACGAGACACGAAGTCGCGGATCGTCGCGATGGAGCGGGGCCCGACCTGGCCGGGGCAGTTCACGATCAGGAGCTGCTCGGGACGTAGTCGCAGCGAGTTGAGCTGAGCGGGTTGGGCGAGAGTGTGAGGCATCTCGAGCGCCTCGAGAACGCTCTCGACGTGGTCGTACTGGCCGCGGACGACCACCACATCGGACGCCTCGAGCGTGTCGAGAGCGGCTGCGGATGCGGGGTCTTCGGCTCGGATCCTGTCCTTGGTGATCCGGGCTCCGGCCTGGTAGGCACGCTTACGAGGGTCGCTGGTGGTGTTCATCATTCGCCTCCTTGGGGCTGATGGGTGATTACGCTGGGAGCAGAATATCAACGCTAAACCTATGTCTTGTCAAGTGCCTTCTCGTCGAAGCATCGCTATAGTAGGGGCCATGGGTGACAACAACGTTCGTGGACGGCTGGCCTGGCGGGAGGACCCTGGGGTCTGGGTTGCGGTCGGGCGGACCATCAAGGTGGAACGCACGGCGCGGGGCTGGGAGCGCAAAGAGCTGGCCGAGCGCGCGGGCTTGAGTTACCCCTACCTGAGCGAGATCGAGAACGGCGCGAAGCGTGCGAGCAGCAAGGCGCTCGGGGCGATCGCCGAGGCGTTCGGGTTCAAGGTCTGGGAGCTCCTCGAGCGCGCCGAGACGATGAGCCCGGCTTCACGGAGGAGCTTCGCCGCAGAGGAACCGGTCGCGCCTTCAGTATCGTCGCCGTCATGGTTCCACGCCGGCGCTACGCCACGGAGCCGGGTCCGAACGGACCGGGCTGAGTTGCTTCGAGAACTGCTGGAGCTGATGGAGCGCCTGCCCACCGAAGACCTGGAGCGCATTCGTAACCTGGGCCAAGGACTCCTCGGCACCGAGCAGTAGAACGCCGACTCATCGAGTCAGACTCAGCCTCTCGTGTCAGTAGCGCGTGACACAATCCTTCGCCATGGCAACGAACAGCGCGGGCGCGCACGCGCACCAGCTCCTGCAGCGCCTCGCCGGCGCGCACGCCCGATTCCATCCCGGCCAGCTTGAGGCTATCCTCGAGGTTGCCGTCGAGAAACGCCGCGTCCTCGTCGTGCAGCGCACCGGCTGGGGCAAGAGCGCCGTGTACTTCATCGCGACCCGGCTACTCCGGGACCAAGGCAGCGGCCCCACCATCCTCATCTCACCCCTGCTCGCGCTGATGCGCAACCAGATCCAGATGGCCACGCGTCTCGGCGTGCGCGCCGTCACGATCAACAGCTCTAACGTCGCCGAGTGGGAGTCGGTCATCGACGAGATCGAGGATGACACCGTCGATCTGCTGCTGATCTCTCCGGAGCGGTTCTCCAATCAGAGCTTCAGGAACGAAGTCCTGCCCACCGTTGCAGCCAAGACCGGTCTCCTCGTGGTGGACGAGATCCACTGCATAAGTGACTGGGGTCATGACTTCCGCCCCGACTATCGACGCGTCGCGCGCATCCTCGATCTCCTCCCGCGCGGCGTCCCCGTCCTCGGCACGACGGCGACCGCGAATGATCGGGTCGTCAACGATGTCGTAGACCAACTTGGTCACGGCCTCACGGTGTCCCGCGGCGAGCTTTCGCGCGAGGGGCTCTCCCTCCACGTCGTAGAGTTGCGTCCACCCGCGAAGCGCCTCGCATGGCTGGCGCTGACCATCCCGAAGCTCCCCGGCTCAGGCATCGTCTATTGCCTCACCGTCGGCGACACCGAGCGCGTCGCCAGCTGGCTGCGGGAGCAAGGGATCGACGCGGTCGCCTACACCGGCGCGACTGACAACTCGGTTCGCGAGCAGATCGAGGATGACCTGATCGCCAACCGAGCGAAGGTCGTCGTGGCGACGTCGGCCTTGGGGATGGGCTTCGACAAGCCCGACCTCGCATTCGTCATCCATTTCCAATCGCCCGGCTCACCGATCGCGTACTACCAGCAAGTGGGGCGCGCCGGGCGCGCGCTCGAGACGTCGCTGGGCGTGCTGCTCGCCGGAGCCGAGGACGCGCAGATCCAGGACTACTTCATCCGAACCGCGTTCCCGCCCAAGACGTTGGCCGAGCGGGTGATCGAGCTGCTGCAGCAGAAGGCGAAGCCGATGTCCATGCGAGACATCGAGGCGGAGG
>JBKJXT010000154.1:0-8961 GCA_046716205.1 Actinomycetota bacterium | reverse complement strand
CGATCGAGGTCCACGGAACCGGCCACGAGCTTCGCGACCTCGTCTACGTAGACGACGTCGTGGACGCGACGATCATCACGGCCGATCGCGCGCCGGCGCGCGGCGAGGCTTACAACGTCGGCACGGGCTCCTCGGTCTCGATCGCCGAGGTCGTGTCGACGGTCTGCGCCGCGATGGGGGCGTCGCCCGACATCGCCTGGACCGGCAGCGTGCGTCCCGGCGATCCCGACCGCATCGTTGCCGACATCGCCAAGCTCCGTCAGCTCGGCTACGAGGCGCGCGTGAGCTTCACCGACGGCATCGGGGCCACGGTCGCCTGGGCCACGGCAGCCGAGGCGGGTGTCCTCGCCTGATGCGCATCGCATTCGTGCCGGCGGCGCGCCTGCTCACCGACACCGAGCCCAACGGCGAAGGCCTGATCGCGACCGACCTGCTGCGCCGCCTCGGCGCCCGTGGGCACGAGATCGTCGCCTGGTGCGAGCGCGCCGACCTGTCCGACCCGATCGACGGCGTGCAGATCCGCGAGGTCCCCGCGCACGGGCGCACCGCCGCGCTGGGTCGCATCGCCTTCGCCAACCGCATCGCCCGCGAGGTTGCGCGTGAACGGTTCGACGTCGCGCATCTGTTGTTCCCGTTCACGACCGACACCGGCTACTCGAGCGTGCGCAGCGCGCCGCTCATCGTGGGTCCCGTGAACCTCCCGTGGCCCGGCCGCGAGGCGCGCAGCGACAGCGTGCTCGCCCGCGCTGCCTCCGCTTTCACTACGCCGCTCGAGCGCTCGTTGCACCGACGGACCTTGGCGCGCGCCTCCCGGATCCTCGTCACGGGGACGTCGTCGTTCACGGCGCTGCCGGCGTCGGTCCACCGTCGGGTCACCGAGGTCCCGTTCGGCGTGGACATCGATCGCTTCGCCCCAACGCCGGTCCCCGCCGACCCGAGCATCGTGTTCCTCGCGAGCCTCGCGGAGCGCAAGGGCGCGGCGGTGCTGATCCGCGCGATGCGCCGCGTGTTCGACGCGGTCCCGGGCGCGCGCCTGGTGCTGGCGGGCGGCGACCCGGAAGACAAGCGCGAGTACCTGGAGCGCCTCGCCGAGACCACCGGCGTAGGACATGCGGTGACGTTCTCCGGACGCGTCGAGCCGGCCGAGGTAGCCGGGCTGTTCAGCAGCGCGCGCGTGGTTTGCGCGCCGAGCTTCGGCGAGCCCTTCGGCATGAACGTGATCGAGGCGATGGCATCGGCGCGCGCGGTCGTCGGCACGCTCGGCGGCGGCATCGCCGACGCGGTTGAGCATGGTCGCGGGGGACTGCTCGTCCCGCAAGGCGATCACAACGCGCTGGGCGACGCACTCGTCGAAGCGCTGAGCCCGGGGCGCGCCGAGGAGATGGCCGCGTTCAACCGGTCACGCGCCGAGCAGCGCTACGCGATCGGTCACGTCCTGGACCGGATCGAAACCGCCTACGAGGCAGCCGCTTCCCTGCAGGGGGTGGCGCATGGCTCCTGAGGTCGCACCCGGCGTCGTCGAACATCCCGAGCTCGACGCCGGTCCGACGACGCATCACGAGCTGGAGGTCGAAGAGGTCAAGCGCCTCGCGGTGCGGGGCATCGGCTCGATGCTGCTGCGCTCACTCGGCCAGCGCGGGCTGCAGATGGTCGGCAACATCCTGTTGGCGCGCTGGCTCGCGCCGGAAGCGATCGGCCTGTACGCCATCGTGAGCTTCATCGTCGGTATGGCCGGGTTCCTCTCCGACCTCGGCCTCGGCGCCTCGCTGATCCAGCGCAAGGAAGACCTGACCGAGAAGGATCTGCGCACGGCCTTCTCGCTGAGCCTCGGGCTCAACCTGGTCGTCGTGGGTCTGCTGCTGGCGGTCTCTGATCCGCTGGTGCGCGCCTACAACGTCGAGAGCAATCTCACCGGCGTGCGCGTGCTGTCCCTGTCGATCCTGTTCTCAACCTTCACCGCGATCCCTGCGATCCGACTCGAGCGCAAGCTCCAGTTCAAGAAGCTTGCCGTCGCAGACCTCTCTGGACAGGTGATCTACCTCATCGTCGCGCTGTCACTCGCGTTCCCGTACTGGCGCTCGCCGCATTACGCCGAGACGCACGCCGCCGGCGCGGTGTGGTGCTTCATCTGGGGCACGATCGCCTCGCGCGGCCTCTACACGATCATGCTGAACACGGTCGCGCCGTGGCGGCCGCGCTTCGGGCTCGACCGGCGCGCGATGCGCGAGATGCTCTCCTTCGGGTTGCCCTATCAGCTCAACGGTCTGGTCAACGCAATCAAGGACAACTTCGTACCGACGTTCATCGCCTTCGTCGCCGGCGCGCGCTCGGTCGGCTACGTCGTGTGGGCCGCCGGGCTCGCAACCAACGCGTTGTTCCTGATGCCGATCGTCAGCCGGGTCACGTTCCCCGCCTACGCGCGCCTGCAACACGACCACGTGGCGCTGCGCGACGCGATCGAGAAGTCGATCAAGTGGGTCGCGGCGACGGTGTTCCCGACGGTGCTTCTGATGGCGGCACTCGGTCGCCAGATCGTCGAGCACGTCTACGGGCCGAAGTGGGAGCCCGGTCTCATCTCCTTCTACCTGCTGTGCATCCCGATGATGAACGCGGCGTACTCCACCGTGATGGTCAGCGCGCTGTACGGCCTGGGGCGCGCGAAGGTCGTGCTGCGCCTCACGGTGATCTGGGCGATCGCCGGCTGGGGGCTTGGCGTGCCGTTCACCCTGATGTTCGGCAAGAACGGCTTCGCGCTCGCGATGAGCATCGTGAGCTGGCTGTCGCTGCTGAGCGTCCGCGAGATCAACAAGGTCGTCCGCGTTACCTTCGTGAAGTCGATGTTGCGCATCTTCGTGCTGGCGGCGATCCCAGCCGGACTGATCGCGGTGCTCTCGGCGCCGCTGGTGCACAACGTGTATCAG
Source organism: Actinomycetota bacterium (assembly GCA_046716205.1). Lineage (GTDB taxonomy): Bacteria > Actinomycetota > AC-67 > AC-67 > AC-67 > JBKJXT01. The sequence continues at coordinate 6,040 of JBKJXT010000154.1, read as the reverse complement.
CTCGCCATCGCCGGCCTGCTGGGCCTCGGCGCGTACGCGGGGCTGATGTACCTGTTCGGCGAGCTGGACGACATCAAGGCGATGATCAGCAAGGCGCGCGCGAAGCGACACCCCGTCGTCGCAGCGACGCTGCACCCGGTCGAGATCGTGGAGCCCGACGAGGTGAAACATGCGTAGCGTCGTCGAGCGTGAGTGCGTCGTCTGCGGCGCGCGCGAGCGCCGGCCGGTGCTCGACATCGAGACCTGGTCGATCGCGTCGTGCACCGGGTGCGGGCTGCACACGTTGAGTCCCGAGCCCGAGGCCGTGCAGATGGAGGAGTTCAACGACGGCAGCGGCTACCAAGGCGCCTTCGGGTTCCGCGACGAGATGATCGCGCGCAACCACGTCTCGCTCGCTGCGGTGGAGCGACACGTCGAACCGGCGCGGTTGCTGGACGTCGGCTGCGGGCCGGGCTTCATGCTCGACACGGCGCGGGCGCGAGGCTGGGAGGCCGTCGGTGTCGACCCGTCGCCGTTCAGCGTCGAGCTCGCACGCCGCAACGGCTTCGAGGCGCACGAAGGGCTGCTCGAAGACCTCGCACTGGCCGAAGCCTCCTTCGACGCGGTCGCCCTGCTGCAGGTGGTGGAGCACGTGACCGACCCTCGGCCGCTGCTGGGTGAATGCCGGCGGCTGTTGCGGCCGGGCGGCGCGCTGCTGGTCGCGACGCCGAACCCGCGCTCGATGCTCGCGCGTGTGAAGCGCGAGCGTTTCAACTACTGGATCCCTCCGATGCACTGCACCTGGTACGCCCCCGACACGTTGCACCGGCTGCTGGTGGGCGCCGGATTCGCGCCGGTACGCGAGGAGACGTGGTCGGCGCGCACCGCGACGCTGCACGACGGCGTTGACGTGGTGACTGCGACGCGCCTGGGCCGCGCGTTGCCGGTACGCGTGCAGCGACTGGCCGGGCAGTGGCTGTCGCGTGCGGCCGACGCGTTCGGGTACGGCTCGATCACCGAGCAGGTTGCGCTCCGATGGGAGGACGAATGAGCCTCACGGTCGCGATCCTGACCCAGAACGAGCAAGAGATGCTTCCGCGGGCGCTCGCGTCTGCAGCGTTCGCGGATGAAGTGTTGGTGATCGACGGCGGTTCGAGCGATGGGACCGTCTCGATCGCACAGGCAGCTGGCGCGCGGGTCGTCGAACGCCCCTTCGACGACTTCGCGCGTCAGCGAAACGTGGCGCTTGACGAAGCGAGCGGGGGATGGATCCTGTTCCTCGACGCCGACGAGCGCATCACCCGCGAGCTGGCCGATGAGGTGCGCGAGGTCATCAGTCGCGCCGATGCGGCGGATGCCTACGCGGTTCCGCGCCGCAACATGGCGCTGGGACGGTGGCTCGACTGGCACCCCGGCGGCGCACCCGACGCGCCGGTGCGCCTGGTGCGCCGCGGCGCCGCGCGCTGGAGCGGGCAGGTCCACGAGCAGCTCGAAGGCGCGACAAGGACCGGACGCCTCAGCGCGACGATGGTGCACCTCACCCATCGAAGCGTGGGCGAGCTGATGGACAAGATCAATCGGTACTCCGAGCACGAGGCGGCCGAGCTCGTCGCCCGCGGCGCGAAGGCGCCTGGGACCCGCGAGCTGCTCGGCACCTACGGCTCGGCGCTCAAGGCGCTGATGCGCAGCGGGCTGAAACGCGAAGGGACCGAAGGCGCCATCGAAGCCTGCCTGCTTGCGTTCAACCGCACCCTGGTGGCGGCTAAGGTATGGGAGCGGACGCGCGCCGAGCCGCTGTCGCAGACCTACCGGCGCACGGACGACGCGCTGGACCTCCCAGTCGCGCCGAGGTAGGAACGGGAGCGAGTGAAGCTCGAATCGCCGACCGCGACACCGGTCTGTCCCTGTGGATCCCGCCGGTACCGACGAGTCCTGAAGGCCGGGCGCTACTGCCTGTACGGCCAGACGGTCCAGGAGCTCGACTACGAGCTGCTGCGCTGCTTGTCGTGTGGTCTGGTGCGCACGTGGCCACAGCCGGCCGACACCGACCACGCCCCGTTCCGCGACGAGTCGTTCCTGACGCCCTACCTCGAGCGCGGCGAGCTCTACGAGGCCCTGCTGGCACCGACCGTGCAGGACATCGTGCGACTGCTTCCGCCGCCCGGGCGGTTGATCGACGTCGGAGCCAACGTCGGGATGATCGTGCGTATGGCGCGCGAGGCGGGCTACGACGCGACCGGCGTCGAGCTGAACCAAGCGGCGTGCGATCACGCACGCGCACAAGGCCTCGACATGATCGCCGCTCCGCTGGAGCACGCCGGGTTCGAGCCGGGCTCGCTCGATGTCGTGTGTCTGAGCGCCACGGCCGAGCACATCCCCGACCTCGACGAGACCTTCGCGCTGTGCCGCGAGCTGCTGGCGCCCGAGGGCCTTTTGTACGTGTCGAACTCGCCGAACCACCGCAGCTTCGGCGCGCGCGTCGAACGCGACCTCTGGTACGGGATCCAGCCGACCGGTCACGTGTGGCAGTTCACGCCGGCCACGTTGCGCGCCGCGATGGAGCGCGCCGGGTTCCGGGTCGTGCACCAGCGCACCTACAACCTCCACCGCGACTTCGGCCGTAACCGCAAACAGCGCCTGAAGAAGATGGCCTTCGCCCTCGCGGAGGGCATCGGACTCGGCGACGCGTTGTCGCTGGCGGGGGTGCGCCCGTGAAGGCCTGGTTCGCGCGCGCGCTGTCCAAGCTGCACCGGCGCATCCACGACTACGAGCAGCGCGCCGACGAGCCGCGCCTCGGCGCGCGCGGTCAAGGGTCGCTGGTTCGGATGCCGAGCATGTTCCACCATCCCGAGCGGGTGTTCATCGGGCGCGACTCCACGATCCATCCATACTGCCGCATCGAGGTGATCACCGAGAACCCCCATCTCGAAGGCCCGCCGCTGCCCGAACGAGCGGCGCGCATCGAGATCGGCGACCGCGTGGTGATCAACTCCTTCACGCACTTCGGCGCGATGTCGCGCATCACGCTGGGCAACGACGTGGGCATCGCGAGCGGCGTGTGCATCGAGGATCATCACTACGTCTACGAGGGTGCCAGCGAGGACCGTCCCCTCAAGAAGCAACCATTCACGGTCGCCGACGTCGTGATCGAAGACGGCGCGATGATCGGTGAGCACGTTACGGTGCTGGCCGGCGTGACGATCGGCCGCAACAGCTGGATCGGCGCGAACGCGGTCGTGACCAAGGACATCCCGCCCTACTCGATCGCCGCCGGGGTGCCGGCGCGCGTCATCAGGCGCCTGGATCCCGCGACGGGGGAGTGGCTCGCCGTCGACGAGGCCCGGGCGTGAAGATCACCGCCGTCGTGCTCAACTGGCGACGGCCCCACGACACGATCGCCTGCGTCGGCAGTTTGCAGGCCACCGCGCCCGAGGTGGGCGTGATCGTGGTGGACAACGGTTCGGGCGACGACAGCGTGGCGCAGATGCGCGCTGCGCTGAACGACGTGACCATCGTTGAGAACCCCGAGAATCGGGGCTACGCGGGGGGCAACAACGCGGGCATCGCGCGCGCGCTGGCCGACGGCTGCGACGCAGTGCTGATCCTGAACAACGACGTGATCGTGCGCCCGGAGTGCGTCGAGCGGCTCGCGACACACCTCCGCGGCGACACCGGGATCGTGGCGCCGGTGTCCCTGAGACTCCACGACCCGTCGATCTGTGACTTCTGGCGCGCCGAGATCGAGGTCTCGAGCCTGTCGGTGCGCGCCTACGGCCGTGACGAACGGTGGGTCCCGACGGATCGGCCGGCCGAGACCGACTACGCAACGGGGAGCGCGATGCTGCTCACCACCGAGGTGCTCGAGACGACGGGGGCCTTCGAGGAGGACTACTTCCTGGTGTGGGAAGACGTCGATCTCTGCCTTCGGGCGCGCCGCGGGGGCGCCCGCATCCTGTCGATCCCCGACGCGCAGGTGTTGCATGCGGGCAGCTCGTCGTTCGGCGGTGCCGGATCGGCGCTGTATCGCTACTTCTTCGTTCGCAACTCCTTCCTGCTGCTGGACCGACACCTCCGCTGGCCGCGCAAGGGGCGCACGATGGCCGCGATCGAGCGCCGCTACCGCCTCGGGATCGAGCGCGAAGGAGATGCGACCGTGCGCGCCGCGATTGAGCGCGGGCTCGCCGACGGACTCGCGGGGCGCTTCGGGCGCGCGCCTGAGGACCTCTTCGCGTGGAGGTGACGGAGGTTCTGCCGCTTGGGAACAAGTGCCGCGTTCATCCAGAGTGGACACGTCACATTCAGCCGGTTGTGTCCCGAACGGCCCTCCTCTGCCGTGTTCGCACGGTTGTGAACCCGTACCGGTTTCGCCCGGTAAACATGGGGTCTGAGCAGCGGAAACCAGGAGGTACGCCTGCGCCAGGGTCGAACTCATCTCCTGCAAGGAGTATCTCTTCGAGGAGACAGGAGCGCGATGAACGACGCGACGCAGCGCCGCATGCTGATGCGGTTCGGTGCTGCGCTGTCCGCGTTCATCCTCATGATCCCGGGTCTGGGAACGGCGCATTCCACCAACCCTGAGTCGAGCTTCATGGACAACTTCACCACGCTGGGCCCGCTGCCCGGCGCAGACACCGCCGACACCTACGAGATCAAGAACGGCTCTTGGTCGGTACGCGATGTCCCCGCGAACCTGAACACCTCTGCGCTGGGGACGCGCCGGGTGTTGTGGCAGGACTCGACGGCTACCTCCAACCTTGACAACACCGGCGTCAACCGCGAGCCGACGGTGTACGTGCGCGGCAAGCGCTGGCGCTCGTTCACCGCACAGGTGACCGCGGCGATAGTGACGATCGCGACGCAGAACAACGGCGACCCGGTCGCCGGCTCCAGCGTGGGTCTGGCGTTCCGCGCCCCGGTCAACGGCGGGATCGCCGACCAGAACAACCAGTACCTGTTCACCTCCGCGGTGACCGGTACCGTCACCGGCTTCCCGACCGGCAAGGGCCTGACGCTGTTCAAGCGCGTCGGCGCCGGCTACTACCTGCTGCACACCAAGACGGTCTCGACGTGGGCGGACTTCACCAAGCCGCATGACTACAAGGTGGTCGTCTCTGGCGGCCGGATCATGTGCTACTTCGACGGCCGCCTCGTCATCGATCACACCGACATCCCCTCCGGCGACCAGCCGACGACGGTAGACCCGCTGCCCGGTCTACCGATCGACGCCGGCGCGGTCGGCCTGCGCACCTCGGGTACCAAGGCGTGGTTCGACGACCTGCGGATCGTCGGCAACGACGCCTACGAGGGCCGCGCGTTCGCGCTCGACATGCGCGCGTCCTACGGCGATCCGGCGCAGATCCGTCGCGGCGTCGACATCACGCTGTCGAACCAGCTCAACGCGCTGGGCCAGAACAGGATCGACACCGGCTTCGTATACGAGGACCACGAGACCTTCGACTACGCCGTCGCGCGTTCGATCGACAGCCCCGGCGGCGGACCGCTCGCCGGCGTCGACCTTCGCACGACCGGTCGTGGCGGAACGGTGACCTCTGCCGCGCGCCTGTTCGGCGTGAACCTGGTGACGAACGACCCGGACATGCACGTGCTGGTGACGTTGCACGCGGCGATGATAGAAACGGTCGCGAGCGCCGGCTGCTCCACCGTCGGCTCGCAGCTGAACATCACCAACGGCACCCTCTACGTCACGATCGTGGATACCGTCGCCGGCAGCAGCCAGACGATCGGTCCCTTCCCGTTGCGCAGCACCTACGAGCCGAACACCGCCCTGGTGGACCTACCCGGCGTGCTGACGATCGTCATGCATCACCGGATCATCACCTCGGTGCCGCGCCGTGTGGAGGCGGCGGCTCTGAAGATCGTCATGCCCGAAGGCACGCAGACGCTGTTGCAAGACCAAACGATCAACGGCCAGCGCGTGAGCGCGACGAACGCGACGACGCAGCCGGCCGAGATCACCATCGGCGGCGTGGTGGCCGCCAGGTACTGCGATCCAACGTAAGGGAGAGAACGTTAGGGAGGGAGTCGGTGGTCCGGCCTGATC
>JBKJXT010000153.1:0-5854 GCA_046716205.1 Actinomycetota bacterium | reverse complement strand
GGCAACCCCGCGATCTCGTCGCGAACCGCCCCGAGCACGGCCACGTTCTCGGCCGAGATCCCGACGTTGCGCTCCCCCATCGCGTCGAGGTGGTCCTGCAATCCGTTCAGCGCCTGCTGCAGGTTCATCTGCAGGTTGGTGACGCGCAGACCCAGCGCGTCGAACCGTCGCTCTTCCTCGTCCTTGCCGGCGCGCAGGATCAGCTCGAAGTCGCTGCGGATGCTGTTGGTCGCCGAGTTCACCTGCTGCTGGACCCCGTCGGAGACCGCCGCGGTCATGTCGCGCACGATCGCCGTCGTCGCGGCGAGCTCGGCGCGCACCGCATCGAAGATGCGCTCGAGGTCCTCACGCAGCGGTGCAGCGAGCTGATCGAGGGCCGGTTGCTCGTCGAGGCGCCTGCCGACCTGCTCGATGTGGGAGCGGATCTCGGCCAGGCGTGGCTCGATCGCAGCGACTGGATCGGTCTGGGTCTGCAGATGCTCCTCGACCGCGGTCACGCGCTGCACCGCGGTCCGCAGCGCCTCCGCCAGCTGCAACATGATCCCCTCGGTGCGCTCGGCGGCGGTCTTGACCGCGGTCTCGGTGCGCTCGGCGAGGCCCTCCACGGTTGCGTCGGTCCGTGCCGCCGTCGCCCCGAGCTCTGCCTCCGCGCGTTGCGCGGCGTGCTGCAGCGCCGCCTCGGTGCGCTCGAGGCCCTGGATCGCCGCTTCGGCGTGCTCGGTCACCGTACGGATACCGGCTTCGGCGGCCGAGACCCGCTCGACGGTGGCGTCCCTCGACTGCAGCACCGTCGTCTGCAGCGCGCCGAGCCGCTGCGCGAACGCGCCGAGCAGCCGCTCGCCTTGCGCATCGACGACCTCGCGCATCTGCGTGATCGCGGTGGTGTCCTCACCGGCGGCATGCAGGCCGGCCGCGACGGCCGCGAGCCCGTCCCGGAGGTTCGACTCGAGCGCGGCGACGCGCGCGGCCAGCGCAGCGATCTCGGCGAGGCCGCGCGTCAGCTCCGCGACGTCGGTGCGCACAGGCGAGAGGTCGGTCACCGCTCGCGACAACGCCGTCACGTCGGCGCGCAGCCCTTCGACGTGGGCGACCGCGCCGCTGAGACCCGTCACGTCGGCGCGCAGCGAGTCGATGCGGTCCATCGAGGTGGTCAGTTCCGCGACGTCGGCGCGCACGCCCGCGACCTGCTCGATCTGCTCACGCAGACCCGTCACGTCGGCGCGCACTCCCTCGACACGCGACATCGATTCACCGAGCGCCGATACCTGCCGCGCGACCGCGCTCACCTGCTCGAGCACCGGCTTGAGCGCGCCCACCTCACCGACGAGCGCGTTCACGCGTTCCGCGATCGGCGCCATCGTCACGTTCGGGTCGGGCTGCGCGGTGACGGCATCGAGCGCGCGGATCAGGTCGTCGCGCAGCGCCCCGACGCTATCGATCCGCCCGGCGAGGTCGACGACGTGGGTCCGCAGGGAATCGATCTCATTCGTGACGCCGATGACGGCTTCGCGCACGTCTTCCTTGGCGCCGGACACCGCGCCGATCGACTCGCCGAACTGCGAGCCGATCCGGTCCAGACTGTCGCGCATCTCGTTGACCAGCGAGCGGACCTGCTCGACGGTCGTGCCGGCCATCAGCCGGTCGATCCGCTCCGCCCACTGACCGCCGTCCTGCACCTCAGGCATGCTCGATCACCGTGACCTCGTCGTAGAGGGTCGTCCTGCGCGCCGGCGTACGCCCGATCTCACGGATCGCCTCCTCGAACTGCGCCGGCATCACGCGGATGCCGTGACTGGCACCCGCCATGCGGCTGATCGTCTCCTCCATCAGGGTTCCCCCGAAATCGTTACATCCACCCTCAAGCATGCGCTGGGCGCCGGGGATGCCGAGCTTCACCCACGAGACCTGGATGTTGTCGATCGAGCCGTGCAGCAGGATGCGCGCCATGGCGTGCATGCGGCGGTTCTCGGCGAAGGTGTTGCCGGCGCGCGCCTTGCCGGCGAGGTAGATCGGCGCGTTCTGGTGCACGAAGGGCAGCGGCACGAACTCGGTGAACCCGCCGGTGTCGGATTGGATGGAGCGCAGACGCCGGAGGTGGCCTACCCAATGCGGCGGCGCGTCCACGTGCCCGTACATGATCGTCGAGGAGCTCCGGATCCCCAGGCCGTGCGCGGTGCGAACGATCTGCTCCCACGTGTCGGCCGGCAGCTTGCCCTTGGTGAGGATCCACCGGACCTCGTCGTCGAGGATCTCTGCTGCGGTGCCCGGGATCGAGCCGAGGCCCGCGCTCTTCGCCTCCTGCAGCCATTCGGTGAAGGAGATGCCGAGCTTGGTGGCGCCGTTGAGCACCTCCATCGGGCTGAACGCGTGGACGTGCATCTCGGGGATCGCCGTCTTGATCGCGCGCAGGATCTCGAAGTAGTGCTCGCCGGGCAGATCGGGATGGATGCCGCCTTGGATGCAGACCTCGGTCGCGCCCTCCGCCCACGCTTCCACGGCGCGCCCCGCCACCTCCTCGGTCGACAGGAAGTAGGCGTCGGGGTCGTCACGCCGCTGTGCGAAGGCGCAGAAGCGGCACCCCACGTAGCAGACGTTGGTGAAGTTGATGTTCCGGTTGACCACGTAGGTGACGACGTCGCCGATCGCCTCACGGCGCAGCTCGTCGGCGATGCGCGTCAGGTGGTCCAGCGCATCGCCGTCCGCCTCGAACAGCGCGAGCGCCTGTGCGTCGCTCAGCGACGCCGGCGCGCGCTCGGCGCGAGCCAGTGCCTCGTTGATCTCCGCCGGGTTGCGCGGCGCGCGGCTCGCCCAGGCGCGGCTGACGTCCACCTCGAGTGCATCCCAGGTGCCGTGGATCGTGTCGGTATCGGCGCGCAGACCTCGGGCGAGGTCGGCGTGCGCCGCCTCGGCGTTCTCGATCGACGAGATGGTCGCGCCGATCGCCTTCGTCAGCACGATGTCGGGGGTCTGCCAGGCTTGGGCGACCGGGCGCGCGCCCTCGATCGCGTACCCGTCGGCGTCGCTGAGCGCGGCCACCGGCGCGCGCATCCGTGCGTCGAGCCATGGATCCGGCGAGCGGACGTAGGTCGGATACACCGTGAGACGTTCGCGCAGGACGTAGCCGCGGGCTTGTGTCTCGGCGCGCAGGCGCTCGATGTTCGGCCACGGCTTCTCGGGGTTCACGTGATCGGGGGTGACCGGCGACACGCCGCCCCAGTCGTTGATCCCCGCGTCCAGCAGGGTCGCGAACCGCTCGTCGGAGAGGTTGGGCGGCGCCTGCACCGTCATCGCCGGTCCCAGCGCGATGCGCGCAACCGCGATCGTCGCGAGATAGTCCTGGTGATCGGCGTCGGGCGTGGCCGCCATCGTGGTATCCGGCTTCGCCACGAAGTTCTGAACGATGACCTCTTGGATGTGGTTGTACTGACGCGCGAGCGCACGCAGCGCATACAGGGACTCGGCGCGCTCGCGCAGCGTCTCGCCGATGCCGATGAGGATCCCGGTCGTGAACGGGATCGCGAGCCGCCCCGCATCCTCGATCGTGCGCAGGCGCACGGCGGGGTTCTTGTCCGGCGAGCCGTGGTGGGCCTCGCCCGCCGTGCGGAACAACCGCTCGCTAGTGGTCTCGAGCATCAGTCCCATCGACGGCGCCACCGGCTTGAGGCGCGCCATCTCCTCCCAGCTCATCACGCCGGGGTTGAGGTGCACCAGGAGGCCGGTCTCCTCGATCACCAGGATCGAGACGGCGCGTAGGTAGTCAAGCGTCGAGGAGTAGCCGCGTGCCGCGAGCCACTCGCGCGCTTCGGGCCACCGGGACTCCGGCCGGTCCCCCAACGTGAACAGCGCCTCCTTGCACCCCGCCGCCTGGCCGGCGCGCACGACATCCAGCACCTGCTCAGGCGTCATGAACGCGGCATCGAGCTTGTCGGGGGTCGTCGCGAAGGTGCAGTAGCCGCAGCGGTCGCGGCACAGTCGCGTGAGCGGGACGAAGACCTTGCGGGAGTAGCCGACCGTGCGTCCCACGCCGGCATCGCGCACGCGGCGCGCGATGGTGAGCAACTCCTCCAGATCGGGTCCTCGAGCGTGCAGGAGCGCCTCGGCCTCGGAGACCGAGAGGGTCTTGCCCTGCCCGGCGCGATGCAGCGCGCGCCGGATCGCGTGGGCGTGGTCGATCGTGAGCTGACCTGCCGGCGGCATGGGGCCGAATGTATCAGGCGCCCGCGATAGGCTGCGCCCTCCATGATCACTGTTCTGGCTGGTGGACTCGGCGCGGCGCGCTTCCTGCGCGGGCTGGTGCGCGCCGTGCCGGCTACCGAGGTGACCGTCATCGGCAACACCGGTGACGACATCGACATCTACGGCGTCCACGTCTGCCCCGACCTCGACATCGTCACGTTCATGCTGGCGGAGATCCTGGACGAGGAGCGCCAGTTCGGGATCCGCGGCGACTCCCACCGGGTGATGGAGGAGCTGCGTGCCACCGGGACCGACACCTGGTTCGGTTTAGGGGACGCCGATCTCGGGGTTTGCCTCGCGAGGACGCTGATGCTTGCTCAAGGCGCGAGCCTGTCCCAGGCAACCGCGGCGCTCACCGCCCGGTTCGGGCTCGAGCTGAGGATGCTGCCGATGACCGATGCCCCCGTTCACACATCGATCGACACCCCGCAGGGACCGATGCACTTCCAGGAGTACTGGGTCCGTCATCGAGCCTCTATCCCCGCGATCGGCGTGAGGTTGGTCGGTGCCGAGACGGCATCGCCGGCGCCCGGCGTGCTGGAGGCGATCGAGACAGCGAGCACCGTCATCGTCGCGCCGTCGAACCCCGTCGTGTCGATCGGCACGATCCTGTCCATCCCCGGCATCCGAGACGCGCTGGTTGCGACCGCGGCGCCGGTGGTCGGCGTGTCTCCGATCGTCGGCGGCGCGCCGGTGCGCGGCATGGCCGACAAGCTGATGCCGGCCGTCGGCGCTGAGGTCTCGGCGCTGGGGGTCGCGCGCCTTTACACCGACTTCCTCGACGGTTTCGTGATCGACGACGCCGATGCCTCCTTGGCCTCCTCGATCGCCTCGCTGGGGATCACGGTGGACGTGCAGCAGACGCTGATGCGCGCGCCGGAGGACGCGGCGGTGCTTGCGAAGGCCGTGGTCGCGCTCGCCGAAGCGCTCCGCGCATGAGGATCGAGATCATCCCCGTCGAGGGACTCCCCGAGATCGCCGAAGGAGACGACCTCGCCGCGATGATCGCCCAGCGCGCCTCGCTGCAGGACGACGACGTCGTCGTCGTCGCGCAGAAGGTCGTCTCGAAAGCAGAAGGGCGCCTCGTCGAGGTCGATCCCGCGCGCCGCGACACCCAGCAGGCCGGCGTCGTCGCATCCGAGACCGCCGCGGTCGTCGCCCGGCGCGGCGACGTCGTCATCGCTCGCACCCGCCACGGCTTCGTGTGCGCGAACGCCGGGGTCGACGCATCCAACGTCGCGCCCGACCGGCTCGCATTGCTGCCGCTTGACCCGGACGGGAGCGCCACGGCGTTGCGCGAGGCGCTGCGGGCGCGGGCCGGCGTCGGCGTCGGGGTGATCGTCAGCGACACCTTCGGACGCGCGTGGCGCTTCGGACAGACCAACGTCGCACTCGGGGTTTCAGGAATCGCGCCGCTGCGGGACTACCGTGGCGAGAAGGACTCGTTCGGCATGACGCTGGAAGCAACGGTGATCGCGATCGCCGACGAGCTGGCCGGGGCCGCCGAGCTCGTGCTGGGGAAGCTGCGGCGGGTGCCCGCGGCGGTGATCCGCGGCATCGATGCGACCGGCGACGGCAGCGGCAGCGACCTCGTGATGCCCGCCGAGCGAGACCTCTT